>JALOOK010000240.1 GCA_025454445.1 Oscillatoria sp. Prado101
GCCACCTGGACGCCACCGGCCACCACATCGGCCACTTCCTGAGCGATCTCCTGAACCACGCCCGGATCGATCCCGTACCCCAGGCTCCCCATCAGGGCTTCACCACTCAGCTTCAGCAGAATCCGCCGATAAACTATACCCATGATGCCGTGACTACTCTCTCCACTGAATTTCCCTCCACCATACGATAGCAGTAGAGAGGCATTTTGCAACGGGCATTGGGGATTGGGGATTGGGGATTGACGATTGGGCATCACGCATGCATGGCCATGCCCCACGCCGCCCGCCCCACCCCCCTGACACCTTGATTATTCCCGCCACTTCACCGAGCAGCCAATCGCTTCTGTGGACGAGAGCGTCACCGGCTTCCCACTGAGCAGCTGTTCGATGGCGTTGCGCAAATAAGGCACCCGCACCGCTTTTGGGTCATTGGCGCTGTCGTCAATTTGCCCGTGGTAGCGCACTACGCCGGTCTTGTCCAGCAAAAATACCTCCGGCGTTCTCTGCGCTCCAAAGCAGTGCGCCACATCCTGGGTGACGTCGCGGATGTAGGGGAAATTAAGCTGGTTCTTGGCGGCGAAGGTTTTCATATTCTCAAAGCTGTCGTCGGGATACAGCTCGGCATCATTGGCGTTGATGCCTATCAAGGTTCCCCCTCGCTCTTGAAAATCCGCTTGGATCTGTTTGAGCCGGTCAATATACAGGCCCACATAAGGGCAGTGATTGCACATGAACACCACGCCCACCGCTTGAAAATTTTCCAGATAGCGGGCTAAATGGTGTACCTTATCGTCAATTCCAGGCAGTTCAAAATCTGGGGCGTAGCTATCTGCGGGAGTAGAGGTCATTTCCATAGAAGTTATATTGCCTAAGTGTGAATCACAATCAGGGGGAATCAACACAGATCCCAAGCCTTGCCTATCCCTACCAACCTTGAGCTAACACTTGGTATCCTATTAGTTTATAGACCAATTTGGCCGCTGTGAATTCGGAAACGACAGAATCCACCACCGGCGCTAACTCCATGACATCGCACCCTATAACTTCGTGGGAGTCAAACACCCGCCGCAAGAAGGCTGTCAGGCTGTACCAATTCAACCCGCCCGGTTCTGGGGTGCCTACGCCCGGTATCAGAGTCGGGTCAAGTCCGTCGAGATCGATGGTCAAAAACACTCGTTTCGTCTGGATGCTGGCGAGTGCTCGCTCCATCCAATCTGGCTGGGTGACAATCTCCCGCGCCCGAATCACCGGCAGCTGTTTTTCTTTAATCAGGTCGGCTTCTTCTTTGCAAATACTGCGGATGCCGATTTGCAGTGTGGGCAACCCCATGCCCACAATCCGGCGCATCACGCAGGCGTGGTTGTAGATTGACCCCTCGAACTCGTGGCGCAAATCTCCGTGGGCGTCGATTTGAACCACTGTGAAGGGTTCATCCCCATACGCTTGCCGGTAAGCTTCCACTACCCCTTGGGTGATGCTGTGTTCGCCACCTAAGGCGATCACGAACTTGCCACCGGCAATCTGCTCTCGCACCGCTTGCTCAGTGACCCGCAGCATTTCCTCGGACGTCACCTTTTGGCCATTCCGGGTGTCTGCTACCGGGGGCAGCGTGTAAATCCCCACCTCTTCCGCGATTTCCCGGTCTAGCTCATCATCATAGCATTCCAGCTGTTGCGAGGCGTCCAGAATTGCCGCCGGCCCGTTTTGGCACCCTCGCCGGTAGGTGGTCGTCGCTTCGTAGGGGATGGGAAGGATTGCGAACAGCGCCTGATCGTAAGTCCATTGTACTTCAGAACCGATGAAGGGCAGCAGAGCGGCAGGAGTTTGAACCGGCATGTCAGAATTCAACTTAAAAGAGTTGCAACATTCAGATCCTGACACAGGATGGGTGCCGGTGGCACACCCAGCAAGCGCGGGAACCGGCAGCATTTTTGGATATCTCCCCCATCCCAACTTCCGATCAGCACACCGGCACCCTTAACCCCAACAAGTGGGCGGCTCCCCACCGGTGGCCAGAAACCGGGTTTCTTTAAGAAACCCGGTTTCTTCTCTCCCTCGCCCGCCAATTTTATAATCTCCGGAAGAAAGCATACCTACAAAACCCGTCTAAAGCCGCCTTTTACAAAGACCGTTTAATCGGATATTAGCCAAAATTCCTGCCGGTTTACCCAGCCGGTGCCTGCAAGTGGGGCGTCACGGCCCGGTGAATTATGGATTTAGCCCCGTTTTTCCCAATTTCAATAAGTTTTGCTTATCAATTGCCGGTCGGGAGAGTCGGGGACATGGGGATTTGGGGGGCGTCAGGCCCGCAAATTGCGCAATATCCGGAAGAAAGCATATATACAAAACCCGTCAAAAGGCGTGTTTTACAAAGACCGTTTAATCGGATGTTAGCCGAAATTACTGCCGGTTTACCCAGCCGGAGCCGGCAAGTGGGGCGTCAGGGCGGGGTGAATTATGGATTTAGCCTGGGTTTTCCCAATTTCAATAAGTTTTGCTTATCAATTGCCGGTCGGGAGTGCCGGGGAGATGGGGATTTGGGGGCGGGACGCCCGCAAATGGCATAATATCCGGAAGAAAGCATATATACAAAACCCGTCTGAAGTCGTGTTTTATAAAGACCGTTCAATCGGAATACGCTGTAAGTGCCGGCGGGCGCGATAAACAGTTAGGCTTTTAAGCCGCTTGTGCGGGAAAGGAGGCAGAGCCGACCTTGGGGCGTTCCCAGGCGGAGCCTGGGAACGAGGGGAACTACAAACCTTTGGGCGCTCAGCCCAACTACAAACTTTGGGCGCTCAGCCCAACTACAAACTTTGGGCGCTCAGCCCAACTACAAACATGATCCGAGGGGATTCGGGGTTCTGCAAGAGTGCCGGCTCTGCCCTGGCGGCGAATTTTATTACAAAATGTTAAGTAAAGTGGGCTATTGCCACTAGCCATCTAAGCGAAATACCATGACTGTTTCTCCTGCAACCGCCTCAGCTGACCCCACCGGCACCGGCACCCAAACCTGGATTTGGCGGGGGTTCCCCATCTGCTACCAGAGCCAAGGCCACACTGGGCCGGCTGTTGTCCTCGTGCACGGGTTTGGTGCCTCTTGGGGGCACTGGCGGAAGAACCTGCCGGTGCTGGCAAAATCTTGCCGCGTCTATGCCATTGATTTAATCGGTTTTGGCGGTTCTGCCAAACCGCTTCCCGGCGTCGAGATGTCCTACACGTTTGAAACCTGGGGGCAGCAAATTGCCGATTTCTGCCGGCAAGTTGCCGGTGGGCCAGTTTTCCTCGTCGGCAATTCCATTGGCTGTGTCGCCGTCATGCAAGCTGCAGTGGACAATCCCGATATCGCTCTGGGGGTTGCCATGCTCAACTGCTCCCTGCGACTGCTGCACGATCGCCGGCGGGCTGAGCTGCCCTTCTACAGGCGCATCGGCGCACCAATAGCACAAAAAATCCTAAACGTCAAGTGGGTCAGTCAACTATTTTTCAACCGGCTGGCGACACCGGCAACGGTGCGGAAGATATTGCTGCAAGCGTACAGGCGTCAAGAAGCGGTGACGGATGAGCTGGTGGAAATCCTCTTAGCACCGGCGAAGGATATGGGCGCGGTGGATGTATTTGTGGCATTTACCAGTTACTCCCAAGGACCGCTACCGGAGGACTTATTGCCTATATTACCGTGTCCGGCACTGATTGTGTGGGGAGCGGAAGATCCGTGGGAGCCGGTGGAGTTGGGGAAAGAGTTTGCCAAGTTCCCCACAGTTGAGAAGTTTATCACATTGGAGGGGGTGGGGCACTGTCCCCAGGATGAAGCGCCGGAGTTGGTGAATCCGATTTTGCAGGAGTGGATTTTGCAGAAGTCCGCCACCCCAGTTGCGCCAATGAATTGAGTTTAGTTTGACCGGCTTTGTGATAGAGTGGGGTGAGCGGGGGAGCGAGGGAGCGGGGCAGTAACTCGTAGCGTTCCCGCGCGAGGGAACGCACCCTACCCCGGGCGAAACTGTTTATTGCGATAAAATCACAAGAGTCTCCATCTTTTCCCCTTCTTTCCCCCTTCCAATGCCCAGGCTCGGTGGGGGATGAGGGGTTGCAAAAGCGGGACAATCCCTGCCGGCACATCGGGAAACTTTATTACAAATTGTAACCGTCATCTAGACAGAGCCGGTGGGGTGTGATAGAATCGAGAGCGAAAAAGTTTAAAACTTAACTGTCGAGTGGTGCCGGGGGGAAGAATGGAGTATTCGCGGTGGGGTGTTGCCGGTGGGCTGGTGGCTGTATCTCTGATCAGCTGTGCGCCCAAAACGGCAGAAGACGGGTTGAAGGAAGCCAATGATTTGTATATTGCCCAGCGCTAAGACGAGGCGATTAGCACTTATGCCTGGGCGATTGAGATTGAGCCAGACCATGCGTCCCCGTGGACGTGATGCGACCGGCGCTCTTCCAATCCTTAGCCCAGTCGTCAATCTGCAACGCAGACATCCCCCGCGCACCCCTCACCAAAGGGATACCCATCAACCGGATTTTATTTCATCTCAACTCCAGGAGTCGTAATTCATGGTCGTGCAAGCCTCATGGCTCAAATATCAGCTTCTCAATGCCCTACAACAGGTTGGCCTCCGTCGTGACAGTCAACTCAAACAACACCTCATCCAAACCGGGCGCACCCGCTGGCTCGATATCGGCGGCACAACCGACTCCTTTGCCGAGGGGTTTATGTGCCTGAATATGTTCCCCGTGGATGCCATTCCCGCCGAATTTTCCGAGCAGTATTATTCCGCCGATTTAGACCATTTAGACACCCTCAATCCGGAAGACTTTGGGCAGTTCGATCTCGTGCGAATGCAGCATGTTTTTGAACATTTTAGTTTTGAAAATGGCGTTACACTGCTCAAATTCTGCGCCCAATTACTGAAGCCCGACGGCTATTTCTTGATGACTGTTCCCGATCTCCGCATCCATGTCAGCGGGTATTTAAGCCAGTATCGACAAATGAAATTCTTTTCCGACTATGCCAAGTTGAGGGTCCCCGACGATGCCCCCGCGAGTTTCATTTTTTCGATCCACGCCCACCAAACCGGCTACGCTCCCGAAGAAATACCCGGCCAGGTTCATAAGTGGTGCTACGACTACGAAGGCTTAAAATATCAATTCAACCAAGTCAAGAGTTTTAAACATCTCAAACGCATCGACCTCCTCGACTCCTGGGCTGAAATTCCCTTCACTCACAATCGCCCCCTAGAAGACCTCTGTGTGATTGCACAGAAACAGGGTTAGATGGAGTTCCACAAGACAGGCGGAATTTTAAATGGACAGGCGGGACAGCATGGGTGTCAACTTAATCAAAACCCTGAGAACGGATAGCGGGCAGGGATGCCCGCACTACGGGAATGATTGGATTGTTGGGAGTGCGAGCATCAGTTCGACAAGCTCACTGCATCGCTATCCCTGCCGGCACATCGGGAAACTTTATTACAAATTGTAACCGGCATCTAGACAGAGCCGGTGGGGTGTGATAGAATCGAGATCGAGAAAGTTGAAAATTTAACTGTCGCGTGGTGCCGGGGGGAAGAATGGAGTATTCGCGGTGGGGTGTTGCCTGTGGGCTGGTGGCTTTATCTCTGAGCGGCTGTGCGCTGAAACCGGAAACAATCGCGGAGAGAGTCAAACCGGGTGTAGTTCTGATAAACTACCAATTCACGCGGGGGAACGGCACCGGCTTTTTCGTGCCGGGGGAACCGGGAGTCTGCACGGTACTGACGGCGCGGCATGTGGTGGCAAGCAGCCAGAACTTGCAGGTGCAAACCGAAGACGGAATATTCCATAAAATGGCAATTTATTCGCAGCGCTTATTAGGCGTCCAATCATCGCCCAAAGTGGACACCATTTTCAGCCAAGGCTTTCTCCCCTTATCGTGGCGGTACATCACGGTATAGACATCACCTCCTTGGCTAGCGTCAGGTTGGACTCCGCAATAAAACCGGCTGCTGTAAGTCACGAGAAGTCCGCTGTTAATAGCGTAGTAACCGCCAACTGCGCGCAGGCGGGCGAAAGTCTGTATAGCGGCAGAATTCATTCTGCCGATAATGCCGGTGGGGCGTGCAGCCCAACTACTTTCTTTGCGGCGTGCAGCCCAACTACTTTCTTTGGGGCGTGCAGCCCAACTACTTTCTTTGGGGCGTGCAGCCCAACTACTTTCTTTGGGGCGTGCAGCCCAACTACGAACTTTTTTGGGCTAAAGCCCAACTACAAACTGTGGGGCTGAAGCCCAACTACAAACCCAGAAATAAAGCCCGCGCAGGCGGGCGAAAGTCTGTATAGCGGCAGAATTCATTCTGCCGAAAACCTACCGGCATGAGACGAAAACCGCTATATTAGATCCTGGGAGGAAGCAAAATTAGGATATAATAAACCTATGCCATCGGATAAGAATGCTGACAGTCAAGGGCAGTTGATGACGCCAGAGGAATCTCTGGCAAACTTGAGTCTAATGGCCTTGCGGGAGGAGAGCGAACAAGCTTGGGAAAACTTTATCGCCTTGGGAGTGCTAGCAGAAAATGTGAGCGTAGCCGCACCTGTCGCAGTTACCCTGTGGGGGATGCAGTCAGAAAAAGAAGCCTCTGAGCGTCTGGAGTTTCTTTGGAATCAGGGGCTGCTCCTGTCAGATTCTCCTGTAGAAGTGGGAGGTTGTGAGTGGAAAAGCTACAGGATGCACGACTTGCTGCGCGACGTGGCTCGCCGGCAATTGATAGCAGCTCGCCCCCTAGGAATGGGTTTTAGCTCACTCCAAGAGGCTCACGCCCAGTTACTGGAGCGATACCGGCTTCATACGCGCAACAGTCTCTGGCACACTCTGCCTGAGGATGGCTATATTCACGAGCATCTCGTCTGGCATCTGGAAAAGGCTGGACAAGTGGAGGAGATTCACCGGCTGCTGCGCGAGGAAGCGGAAAGCGGGCGCAATGGCTGGTATGAAGCGCGAGAGCGACTGGCGCAGACGGGGGGTTATTTGGGCAATGTTACCCGCGCTTGGGAGCTGGCAGAAGCGAACCCGACTGAGGCAACTTTGCCGGAAGTTGTCGGTAGCGAGTGCCGGTATGCTCTGATTGTGGCTTCCGTCAACAGTCTGCCGGCAACTATGCCGGTGAATTTGTTGGTAGCACTGGTTAAAAAAAAGGTGTGGGCTCCAGCACAGGGATTGGCTTACGCTTTGCAAATTCCAGATCCAGAGCAAAAAGCAGGTCTTGCACAATTGCGGCATCAACCCCCACCCGTACCCCCACCCCGACCCACACG
>JALOOK010000241.1 GCA_025454445.1 Oscillatoria sp. Prado101
CAGGTTTGTAGTTGGGCTTTAGCCCCACCGAAGCCCCCGCAATAGGCCAAATTTTCAGGTTTGTAGTTGGGCTTTAGCCCCACCGAAGCCCCCGCAATAAGCGAAGTTTTCAAGTTTGTAGTTGGGCTTTAGCCCCACCGAAGCCCCCGCAATAAGCGAAGTTTTAAGGTTTGTAGTTGGGCTTTAGCCCTTAATTATCCGCGGTTATCTACTTCGGCGTCCATCTGCGGTTGCAAAATTTTAAACAATCATCGCTTCCATAGCAGTTTGCAAGTCTTGCGTCAGGGAAGCGATCGCAGACCGCCGGCAGGCTTTATAGGCGACCCAGCGGTGAGAAACAGATATCGGCTCCCCTACAATCAGTTTAACCCGCTGCTTTCCCAGACGCGGGCGCGGGAAAGGATGGTGTCCCTTAATGCGAGTCAGGGTGTCCCACAGCAGCAGCGCCGTTTCTGCAAACCGCTCTGCAGTGGGTTTTTCCCGCACATAGTTGCCGGTAACAGCTACGAAATTTTCCACCAGACGCATGTGCCACATGCGCTTTCCTCGCTTCTTCCGCAATCCGGTCAGCCAGTCCGCGCTTTCCGGGTGGTATAGTGTCAATATCTTTGATATCCTCACGATAAATCCAATCCCAGCCAACTTGTTCCAGACGGCGACAGCGGTCAATCACCGTCCCCTTGGGTGTCACCCCAAAATACTGCTCTGCCACATTTAATGATACATGCAGGAGCGCTTGCAGTCGAGCGCTCAAATCCGGAGTGCGAGCGCCATCAACCGGCAAGGGCGGTAGGGGTTGATGGTAGAATTTGCCGTAAAATTCTTCCATTAAGCAAAGCAGATGCTCCCCCAGCCGGTAAAGACGCCGGTAGAGGTAGTGCTGGGCGGAGGTGGGGTCTTGCAGGGGCTGGTCTTGTGTTTGTTCTCCCACCGGCAAGCCGAGGTCTGATTCCAGTTGACTTAACAGCTTTTCCAAAGCGTTCCAAGGCTCCTCAACATAATGGTATTCTATTCCCACCGGCACGATCAAAACCTGTTCCGTGCGTCCCGCCTTTAGCAAATCTTCAGCGCACCAAAATCCAAGTTGGGCCATACCCGGTTCCAGGGCGCTAACAATTTCATTGTGACCATTTTTAGAGCCTTCTGGCGAAGCGGCTAAAGGGAAACTGCCATTAACAAACAAATCGCGAGCAGTGCGCAATCCCTGCCGGTCTACCTTACCGCGCTGAATAGGAGTCGCGCCCAAACGGGAATTAATCCAGCCCACAAAAGAGCCAGCCCACAGGGGAATTCCCCTATCATACATGAAGTGAGCGTGAATCGGGTATTGTAAACATACATTTTGTTGTCGCGCCACCTGCGGCACCAATGTCCAGAGCAGGTGGGCCAAACAGAAGGGATCATCGCCGCCCGGATGGCGAAACGCCAGCAACAAGCGGATTTTGCCCTCTTGAAATTGGCGGTAGAGGGTGACTAAGGTTTCCACATTTTCCGCTTGAATGTCGGTGACTCTAGTCTGAAATCGCAGCCACACCGGCAGCAAATGCTGGCAACCCCACAAAACCAGGGGGTTGAGTGTCGGTGGGATAAATTCCAGCGCAGGCTGAGCTTGGTAGATTAAAGGGGTCATTGGCAGAAGCGTTTATCTGTATTGTGTTAGTTATAGCAAGTAAAGAGGGGTGCCGGTGGGTCTGCCCCCGAAATGGCGTTTGTTGGCTTTGAATTTCTAACCCCTAATTGGCAATTCCGGAAAGTTGAGTAATTATTTTTTAATGAACCGCGCCCGACGCGCCCGTGCGCCAAGGAAAGGAAAGAGAGATAATTTCACAAATCATTTATAACTCCTATATATCATGTCCTTTAACTACCGCAATTCAGTTGCCACTGCCCAATGCCCTTTCTATTCCTCTGACTCTTTCTTCTCCCCCCTTGGCGTCCACCCTGCGGGTAGGCGCAACGCTTAAGCGTTTTATAGCGTTAGCCGAGAAAGCGCGTCTATGGCGTATTGGCGGTTAATTATTACCCCCTACTCCCACTCTTCAAACTCAACAAACCAGTTCTGCACCAAGGATAAAATCTGTTCCCGACGAGTTTCAAAAGTAGCGCCAACCCAGATCAAAATGCTACCCACTAGCAGGCCAATCACCCACTTGACAAAAGAGTATTCCTGGCTTAAAATAATCAGCTGATTCACAGCATTCAGTAAAAACGCTGCAGTTCCCACATAGAGGAAAGCCCGCACCCGAAAGGCTAAGCCAGCAAAAATCGCCAGAAGACTCAAGGAACCAGATATTAACCAGTTAGAGGTGAGAAGCGCCACAAAGCAAATCGCGCCCACACCCAGCAGCCGCAGGAAGTGACGAATCGGTTTTTTCTGGGGGAGTTGCAAACCGGCATCGACTTGGGCAATGTATAGCAAAGACAGTGCCGGTGGGATAGTGTACGCCAAGGCATCAGTGACATTAAGATTGAAGAACCAGCGCAGAATCGACCAGTTGATAAAAAATGCGCTCACATAGGTGATGCGAATTTGCCGGTTCAGCCGAGCCAGGAAAATATAGAATGCGGCAACAATAAGCAAGCTAGCGGGGTTAATTGCGTGTGCGGTTTGCAGTGCGGCGGCAACCGGCAGCACGACTGCGGAGCGCAGCCACGGCTGCTTTGGCCAGCCCCAGCTTTCCCAGGGAAAAGCCCAGAGAAAATAGGCGGCTACAGCGCTGAGCGCCGCTGCCCAAGGCAGCAACAGCCCCCCAAATTGCAGTTTGCTGCCAATATAAATGGCGAGCGCGGAGGCTTCGAGAATGCCAGCATAAACCCAGATTTCTGCCAGAGTTCGACTGGGATTGTGACGCCCTTGCAGGATGGCATAGCTGGTTAAAAACATGCCGGTGCTCAAACCCACTAAGTCAGCCAGTTTGATAGAAAAACCAATAGCCGTCAGCAACAGCCAGCTGCTGGCAATCCAGTGCAGGTGCGCGGCAACTTTCAGTTCCTTCTCAGTGAGGCGCAAGTAGTCCAGCAAGGCGGGCGATCCTGTGCGATAGGCAGACATGAGGATCGCACCCAGAGTGGCGAGAGCGATCAGTTGGTCGCCTGCAGCCAGGGGTGAGATTTGATACCAGAGAATTTCCCAGGCGGAAGCGGACACCCCAATCAGGGCAATGTACGCGAGGGGTTTGAATTCCTCGCGCCGGCGTCCCACACCAAGAGCAATCAGCGCCAGCCCCAAGGTGGTGAAACCTGTCCAAGCTGTCAGGGAACCCCAGCGCAAGAGGGCGGCGAACGCGCCGTACAGCAGGGGCATCAGGTGCAGGCTGCTAGGTGTTAGGTTGCGGGAGTGCCGGTGCCACCAGTCGCCGGCCAGCTGGGCAATCAGTCCGAGGGCGATGTTGGCAATCGCCACATACAGCGCCTCCCGACCGGCAAAGCCCAACACCTCTGCAGCCAGCACTTCCAGACTCCAGCCAAAACTGTAAATCACCCGGTTTTGCAGTTGCTGCCAGCCGCGATAAGCGATCGCACCCGTTATCAGAGCGGCGGCGGCGGTGGCAGCAAGGGAGGGGTCAGTAAATTGCCAGTAGACGGCGAAAGAGTGTAGCGTCAAGACGGCCAGTTCGGCGGCAAACAGTGCGATCGCCCATTTGTCGGCTGCCGGTGCGTAAACAGCGCTGAGTGAGAGGTGATCTGTTTCAGACTCCAAGTCAGGCACTGCGTACTGCAAACTGCGGACAAGCCAGCCGCGCCAACCCCACAAAGCAGTTACAGTCGCGGCGACGGTTACTAACCAAGCATTGGGCGACAGTGGGGGCAAACCGGGAATGCCATCCCCAAGCAGCAGGAAAAAGAAACTCAACCCCATTCCCACAGTCATCCAGGCGGCAATCGGCAGCCGCAAATATCGGGTGTTGACAAACATGACGGCGGTGGCGACAGCCAAAGTAATTAAGCGAGCTCCCGGTAAGGTTAGCGTCAGCAGTTGCGCCATTAGTGAGGCGGCGGTGCTCAAAGAGCTGGCTTGCTTACGGCGGGAATCTGACCGACTGGCGGCGGCGGTGAGGGCGATGGGTGCAGCCAGCCACAAGATGCCCCATTCTGGGCGGCTGTCAGAAAAATTGTAAAGGAAGTTGAAGTAATTGGCCAGCAGCAGGCAATAGCTGACACCGGCAAGGGCTAGCCCCAGGTGCCAAGTGCTCTGCTGCCAAATCAGTGCCGGGATTTGGGGATTTGGGGATGGGTGCCGTGCGGTTTCGGCTGTCTGATTCTCCAGGGCAGATGTTTCAGAGGCGATAAATCGTCTCTGATTTTCCCGCACAGAGTCTTCAGAGGCGATAAATTGTGTCTCTATAAAAGAAATTAGTGTTTCCCGGGCCGGGTTTGAGGGCAGATCGGTGAATGACCACTCCCCGACCGCGATCGCTAAATAAATAGCGGCCCAGATACCGAGGCTCAGGGAAGGCCAAATCCAGTTAATCGCTGAGCTGAAAGTCAGCAGAGCGCTAATGTGAGTGAGGTAAACCAGCCAGACTCGGGTTGGGGTGCGCCGGCGGGTGACGGTTGCCAGGGTGAGGCTGGATGCCAGCAGGTTCAGCGTCCGCAAGCTCGGATAGGGCAAGCTGAGAAAGGTCAAACAGCTCCCAAATGCCAGAGCCAGCTGTCCGCTGAATTTGGCGAGTTCTGGGGGGGCGGTTTGGCCCTCTGCGGACTGCCGGTGCAGCCAATCTGTGAGCCAGACGGTGAACAGCAGGTAGGGAAACAGTGCCAGACTGAGCAAGGGGCGAGAGTCGGTTTCTGGAATCCCGAACAGCTGGGTGGCGGTTGCGACTAGGAATTGCTGGAGTGCCGGTGGGACCAACCGCCAAGTCAGCCAAAGTGCTTGCAAGCCAGTGATCGAGATGGCGGCTAAATCGGCACGCTGCCAAAAGCGCCACAAGCGTTCTGCTAACCACCACAAGCCCAGTCCGCTGACTGCGAGCGCCTGCTGGGGTTCTTTGCTCGCGGAAACCAGCCAGCCGAAAAAGAGCAAGCCGCCCCCAATTTGCTGCGACACTGCGTGGAGGAGCTCCTGTTTGCCGATTTCTCGCCTAGCGTAGCTGCTTTGCGGATACAGCCGGGGAAACAGCCAGCCGCAAATTCCTATGGCCAACCCCAGCTGGCTGATGTCCACAGGGACAAATATGGCCCGCAATAGCAGGATTCCAAGGGCGTAGCCGACTACAGTGGCAGAGGGAAGGGTAAGGGGCGTAGCGGCGGGAGTGTTTAGGGGCGGTTGTTGTTGTTCTTCTTCGGTGTTGGGGGTTTTGAAGGCGCAGGCGAGGGCGGTTCCGACTATGCCGAGATAAACCGCCAGCAGGGGAAATCCGGGCAAGTTCCAGCCCCAGTGCAGGTAACTCAATCCCAAACTGTTGAGCAGATTCCGGCGGGATAAGCTTTGCTGATTTTTGAGCAGCAAAACTGTGATGCCGGTGAGGGCAACTGTTGCGATCGCTACGGTTAGCCATCCCAGGGAGTCACCCCACAACTTAAACCCATCCATTGCCCAAAAATTCACCGGCACCAGCAGCAGGGTCACCAGCTGCAATGTTTGAGCGGTGAGTCGCAAGGAAGGCTGGGGAAGCGCCCAGTAGGACACTCCCCAAAACACTAAGGTGTAGGCTAATAAAACTCCGTACTGTCCAGCTGCGGGAAATTTTTGCCACTGGCTGGCGGCTAGCAACCCGGAAGACGCCACCACCATGAATACGCCCAAAAACAGCAGCCACCTGACGCTGATCTCTGCCATCAGTGACTGCAATCCCCTGGGCAATCGGGGTGTTGGAAGTTCTTTGCCGCTGAAAGCCAGTACCGGCTGGGGTGCGGGTTCGGGTTCGGGCTCGGGTTCGGGTGCCGGTGGGGCAACAGGTTCCGGAAGTGGAGAGCAGAGATATTGCCGGCAAAGCTGGCGAACCTGAGCGTCAGAAATTAGACCCAGACGCAACAGCGCATCCAGCCCTTCTAACAGCTCCGGCTGCCCAGCCTTCAGATAAAGTTCTATTCTGATTGAGCGCTCAGGTGGGAGTGACATGACTCAGCGACCGCAAACAGTCATACCCTATCATGCCCCATACCGATTAAACCTGCTCTCTTCTGCAATGCCGGCTCACCAATTAACCTCTTCCCGCTGCCTCCTCACCCTGCAAAATTCTTAAAATCCGCCTGAACCCTTCCTTAAATCCCTTGGCGTCCTACCCTTCGGGAAGCCGCTACCGCGTCTAAGGCGTCTTGGCGGTTAAAATAAAACCTATTCAACCAGATAAAATCTCTGCGTCCTGGCGGTTCAAATAACAACTCTTCTCCCAGATAAAATCTCAGGCAGCTGGCAGAGTGCGCTTCGGCGCACCCCCCTCAACTAGCTGCCGGCTGAGCTGCCTGAGCAACCATTTCTTGGAAATGAATAATATCAGATCGGGGATCTGAGTGAGTCACTTTCAATTCCAGGCGCTCGCCCGGTTCCACTGAGCGCCGGAAGCGCATGGGCAGCTCCAAGCCCAGCTCCTCTAGCAGCACCAGTCCCAGGTTTTCATCCTCTCGCAGCCAGCGCAACATGAGGGCTTGCCATACCTCACTTGAGTGACGGCGGAGGAATTCGAGGGCCCAGTAGCGGTTGGTTTGGCGCTCCACCAAGCTGGCTTCAGAGACAATGGAAGAAATACTCAGCATCACGTCCAGCAGTTCTTGGGCTGAGAAGGGCAAGGGATCGCCTCGCAGGTGAGCTTTGAGCTGGAAGTGGGCGAGCAAGTCGGTATAGCGGCGGATGGGAGAGGTGACTTGGGCGTAGGTGTCCAAGCCCAAACTGGCGTGGCGTGCCGGCATGGTGCTCATTTCGCTCTTGGGCATGCAGCGGCGAATGGCGCAGGCGCGTGCGGGACCGGCGGGAAGCAGCAGCAGCTCTTCATCCGAGGGCAGTTCGGGTTGGGGCTGGTTGCGGAAAGGCAGGGGGAGACTGTGAGTTTGAGCGTAGCGAGCGCCGACTTCGCCGGCCAAAATCATCATTTCTGCAACCACCTGTCTGGAGCGGGAGTCTTCCATGACTTGAACTTGCACCTCATCTCCGCGCACTTTAATCACCGCTTCTGGCATGGAGATGCTGATCGCCCCTTGGGAGAGCCGCCACTGCTGCCGGCGTTTGGCCCATTCCGCCAGCGAGGATATTTCCGGTTCGGCAGAGATGCCCAGCAGCAGCATTTCGTCCACATCCTC
>JALOOK010000242.1 GCA_025454445.1 Oscillatoria sp. Prado101
ACATTCACCGAACGTGTGCCGTGAATCGTAAGACCTGTGTTGGTGTTCCAAAACAAATCTTGCTCCATCGCACTAAGATCAGGACGAGTCTTAATCTGATGCGATGGCCGCTCATTGTTCCATGACTTCGGCATTTCTGCGAGTACCTGTTGTTGAACAGTGCGAAATTTTGCCGCATCGCCATGACGATCCACCTTCCAGACATTGTGAATCTGGATTTTGCATCCCCGCAGATTATTGCGATCAGTTTTGCAAGTGGGCAACCACTTAGCCAACCACTCACCCACACCTGAACGAACGTCCAACGCCGCCACGTCAGCAGGAATGCCCTGCATAACATCGACAGTAGATTCTTCCCGCTCAATCTTCATGTCGTCGGCTTGGAGAGCCGTCTCGAACGCATCCAAGTCCTGTTGCCAGACTAGAATGTTGTTGCTGGAAAGAATCCAGACACTTTCAGCCTGTCCGAGCGGTTTGGCCTTGGGAATACGCCCATATAATTGAGCGGTGAGGAGCTTTAGTGTACGATCATTGATTTGAGTGTTGTGATCGTCACCAATTATGGCAACTCGACCCAAAGCATCTTGGAGAAGCTCACGGCCTTCGTCAATGGCCTGTTGGGTGGGAATGGTAGCTTTGCCACTCCCGCCTGACATAACAGATTTGGTGTAGGCCACAGCACCACCGAGCAAATCACGAAACAGTTTTGCGGTGGAGGGGTCAACAACCCGCTTAGGTGTAGCAGTTTTCTTGACAGCACTGCCGCCATTTGTTTTGGCAGCGACAGCTTTTGCCATTGCTGCCACACCTTTGGCATCATCGTTGGCAATTTTCTCGGCTCCAGGAAGACCAACAAGACGAGTAGCTGTCGGACGCACCACATACAGGTCTTCGGTGCTACCATCTTTCTTGGTGCGTGGAATATAGCGATCCTTGCTGCCGATCTTTTCCCACACTCCACGTTTGGTGTTTTTCTCGTGAAATTGCTTCTCGCAGATCGTCATCGCCTCTTGTTCCGAGGAACATTCGGTGAATTGGAAACTGGGTTTATCGGGACGACCGTCAGGTCGGGTGCGACCCCATTCAAAATACGCATACCATCGACTGGTCTTGGTGCTTTTGACGGCGGCGATGTGGTAATACTTGTTGGAGTCCACGCCCTCGTCCTGCTTGAAACAGCCGAGATCGGCCAAATGACAGCCAGAGAACTTTGTGTCCTCTGTGGCGACAGGACCGAAACATTCAAAATCGGCCAAGGAATGGTTGTCGGGGGGCGTGCTTTTGTTGAGTTTGGTAGCCATAATGTATCTTCCTTTTTCCCTGATGATCGGGCTAAGTTGCCAAGAACTTAACCTGCATGGCTAGTGTTAGGATTCGTCGTTCAGGGGTATTGCGACAGTTACAGTTTTGCCAATAACAAAAAACAAAACCAAAAACGGAATGCCAAGAATTCCAAAAACCACGGCAAGAAGAAACTCTATGCCATTAAAGGCAGCATTAACACAAGACACAAACCTGTCGTTCATAACTAAGCCTCCATAGGCTAAGAACTTAGCCTTAGTGGGGTTTCAAAACAATTTCTTCTGCATGAAAAGAGAAAACAGGCGCTACTTCCTGCGGAACAATAGCCAGCAGGTAACCCTTCCCGCCTCCAATCCTGGCGCATCCCCAAATGCGCTTCCAAACGCACCGATAGTAGGCAACTCAAACCCCACCGCACCGGCATCCTTTCCGCCTCCCACTTCCGTGCCCACGGGCACCACAGTCAGGATAGACGGTTCCACCAGCATGGGGACCATTAATCTTAACCTGAAGAATGGCTTTCAGAGACAATTTCCCGGAACCATCGTCACAACCAGTGCCGGCGGAACCGACAAGGGAATTCAGGATCTCCTAGCGGGAAGCGTCGATATTGCAGCCATATCCCGACCTCTGACGCCGCAAGAGCTTTCCTCAGGTTTAGTCGCCGTGCCGGTGGCGCAAGACGCTATCGCAGTAACAGTCGGGATTAACAATCCTTGGAAAGGCTCTTTAACCCGCGAGCAAGTTAAAGATATCTTCGAGGGGAAAATCGCCGACTGGTCAGCAGTGGGCGGTTCAGCCGGACAAATCCGGGTGATTAATCGCCCTTCCATCAGCGGCACCCACCAGACATTTAAGGAACTGGTGCTTTCTGGCGGCAATTTTGGCACCACTCCCAACATCACCACACTGCCAAATGATCAGACAACCGGCTTACTGCGAGAACTCAAAACCGACGGCATTGGCTACGCCACCTACACTCAAGTGGCCAAACAGCAAACCGTGCGCGTCGTGCCGGTGAACAGCCTCACCCCCGACAGCCCCACTTATCCCTTTCAGCGGGCGCTGTACTACGTCTACAAAAACCCAGCAAGTTCAGCGTTTCAAGCCTTTTTGGGGTACACTACATCCCCCCAAGGACAGCAAGCGATGCTCTCTGGCGGTTGAGGGGCGACTTCAGGTGATCGGCAAACGGTGCAGCGCCGGCACCATCCCGAATCAAAAATAGGGCGGCTGATATTGATAAGCTAATAGTTGCCCTTAATTTCATTTATGGACTCACCCCCTGCAACTTCTGTGGCCAAAAGCCGTGAACCCGTTGAGAGCTTAATTCTCTACCACCTGTTCAAGTGGTCAGTAGTCAGCCCCATGCTGCACGCTTACTTTCGGGGGCGCATTTACGGTGCCGAAAACGTTCCGCAATTTGGGCCACTGGTAGTGGTCAGCAACCACGCCAGTTTCTTTGACCCGCCAATTTTGTCCTGCAGCATGAGACGACCGGTGGCTTTTATGGCCAAGGAAGAATTGTTTCAGATTCCAGTTTTGAAACAAGCCATTGCCCTGTACGGCGCTTATCCTGTCAGTCGGGGTGCCGCAGATCGGAGTGCCATTCGCGCAGCACTACAGTCTCTGGAAAATGGGTGGGCCACCGGCCTGTTCTTGGAAGGCACTCGCACCCCAGACGGGCGGATTACAGACCCCAAACTGGGAGCGGCGCTAATTGCGGCTAAAGCCAAAGCACCCCTGCTGCCGGTCAGTTTGTGGGGAACCGAAGGGATTGTCCGCAAAGACTCCGCCATACCCCGCCCCGTGCCGGTGACAGTGCGCATTGGTCAAGTGATAGACGCCCCCACCTCAACAAACCGGGAGGAATTGGAAGCGCTGACGCGCCGGTGTGCCGATATCATCAACGGCATGCACGACTTGGGGCGCTGAGCCGGTTGGGGCCGGTTGAGTATTTTCGATTTCCCCCTTGACAAAAAAGATTTGCCGTGGCCAAATATTTTACCACATTGTATAGCAATAGACAGTAGGGAAAGGGACAGGCCGAACGCAGCCTACGTCCGCGCCCGTGCGTGGCTACTGCTATAAATGCCGGCAAGGAGAACGCAGATCAATTCCCCACTCAATCAGCGTTAATCAGCGTTCATCTGCGGTTGAAAACTGTAGGGGCTTTCCCCCCGTGGCCGCCCCCCGTGGCCGCCGTGGTCGCCCCCCGCCCGCTGTAGGGGCCGCCCCCGTACCTGCCCCACCCCCAAATGGGTTAACAACAAACTTTTTTCTGGCAGCCGCAAGCTAAAATGAGCCGAAAGCAAGCTGGATTTTTAACCCAATGCAAGATTTAAGAGCGGAATTAGCGGCAACAGTAGACGAGGCGGAGTGGGAGTGGCTGATCCCCCACGCCCAGCGCCAGGCGGTGATTGTGGTGTCGCCAGAGCTGGACTTGATCGATGTGGCGCTGGCGATGGCGAGTGATAACGTCTCCTCTGTACAGGGTTGGATTGGCGAGCGATTGATTTACAAACCTTCCACCTCCGAACTCTCGAACTGGAACGCTAACCCAAACAAACGCTTTAATAGCCTGATCGTGCAGCCTTTTGTTCTCGTACAAGAATCCGCCGCTGCTTGAAAGAACGCGGGGTGCGTCGGGGCTCACCCCCTGCTAGCGGCGCTCGAAATACCGGCTGAGACTGGAACCCGTGTGGCCGGTTGTCACCCACAAAATGGCTCTGGCTCCATCTCGAATTGATTTCGAGACAGGTTCCGGTTCTCGCCCAGAAGGCACCGGCACCCGCTTGAACGTAATGCCCCGGCTGCCTAAAATAATTTCGCCGATCACGGTAGCTCGGCGCATGTGGTCATCGGATGTTACCAAATAGATACTGCTAATTCTTTTGGCTTGCAATTCATCCACCAGCGTGGTGAAGTTCGTCACCGTATCTACCGCTCGCTCGTCCAGGTGCAGCCGGCTCATATCGATTCCCGCTTCTGAAAACACCCATTCTGCGTATTCTTGATTGCTCCCGCCAGACACCCAAATTTCTAAATCTGGATGCTCGCGAGCCAGCTTAGCGGCAAACACCTCTCGCTTCGTGTCCCCACCCAGCACCAACATTGCTTGAGGCTGGTCGAACTGGCTTTTGATTTGCCGGTAGCCAAACCAGCACACCACAGAAAGTCCCAGCAGCAGAACAAGGAAAGACGGCCCTAACGGTCGCGTCTGTTTGCGAACCATCGCGTTTTTGTTGCGGCGGTAACGTCGATTTCTCGGCCAGAGCCTCAAAAACATATATAGAGACAACTCTCACCATCTCACACCCAATCTACCCTAGCAGCTGTCCGCTCCGGAGCGTATCGAGTCTTTGTTGATTAACCTGAACAATCTAACCCATCATCTCACTGGGCATCTCATTGGGCATTGAGCACTGGGCGATTTTGCAGGCGTGGGTGCGTGCAGGCGTGGATTGGGAATTTTGGATTGGGGACTGATTGCTTCTGCCACATGCGCAATGCCCCATGCGCAATGCCCCATGCGCAATGCCCCATGCGCAATGCCCCATGCGCAATGCCCCATGCGCAATGCCCCATGCGCAATGCCCCATGCGCAATCTCCGATACCCTGTGCGTCTCTATTTACGGGACTGGCCGGAGTTGAACCGGCGGCCTAGCGCTTCAGATTCGTGTGAGTTTCCTCACTCTCTGGACTATTCCTTCACCATAGGCTAACAGCCCTTAGGTGGTGGCCATTATGTTTAAAGAGGTTTGCACTTTGTAGAGCATACTTTCCGGGACGAAAGGGGTGATGAAGGCGAGAAACCGTTTTCCTTCTTTCGTGCCCATGCGGAGCCGGTAAGCGCCGTTACTCCTATTCAGCCCCCACTTAAACCCCCACACCTCTGAAAAATAAGAGACGATAATCTCATTTTCTTCCTTAGAGATATAAGTATTCAGGGTGACTTCCAGAGCGCGGACATTACCGTTTTTCTTCTTAAAGGACTTGCTCCCTTGATCCGTGAACCAGATTGCTATTCCTTGGGGGGTTAACAGGTTGAGGAACTTTCTAGTAATTGTTTTAGTTCCGTTCCTGTACAGTTTGTTAACCAAAACCCGTGTCAGAGGAATTAACTTGGGTTCAATGCTAATCAGGTGGCAGCCCTTCTTTGTCTCCCATCTCCGGACATGTACAGGTCTTCTGGTGATTTGTTCGAGAACGTCTTTCTTGTACAGAATATAGTCCTCTCGCTCCGATGAGTGCTGGATAAAGAAGTTATTCTGACTTCTGTGACCATCACCCAGGAGCATTCCAACCAGAATCCCTCGTTGCTCTACTTTTGATAAGACATGAAAGTCTATCTTCTTGTACTCCTTAAACCAGTCTCTGCACCTTCCAAAGCGTTTTGAGTTTGGCGGGAGAGTTTTAAGTGACAAAGACACTCAACACTCAGCACTGAACGCCGACATAGCAGCGCTCAGCAGCCCGGACTCAGCCCTAACCTTGGCTTGGCTCAAGATTACCCTATCTGTTGCCAGACGTAGGCTTCCTTGAATTTGACCACATTCACACGCAGAGTTTCCCCCACGGTGCCCGATTGTTCAGGAGGCGCTCGCTCTATCCAACTGAGCTACAGCCCCAACTAAATGTTAATCATAGCAGCACTAGCAGCCTTGCGTCAGCAACATCTGGAAATTTTGACAAATTTAACCGCTCACAGAGGGGGATCTGCGCACCGGCTGAAAGCTAGGGAGACTGCCAGGGAGAGTCCCACCCCCCTCCGCCCGTTTCCAAACCGCACAGAGAGCTGGTAGCTTTCAGGAGAGTGGAGGATTGCCCACCGGCACACCGCAGGTGCACAGACAGGTGCCCGTTCATCGTGTCGCGACAGACTTGAGCCAAACCCTTTTCCGTCGGTGCCAGCAGGGGAGTGCCGGGGAGATCCGTGCGCCCTTCCAGCTCGATCGCAAACTGGCTGTTGCTCGCTTGCATACGCCAGAGTCCCCAAGGCTGGATCTCCCAGGTGACGCGGGAGTTCCAAGGAACGAATTCATAGAACTTGCCGCCATAGTGCAGCCCAATCATCGCCACTTCCTCCTCCCACCAGAGCACTCCGCGCCGCCCCCCACCGGCAGTCAAAGCCAAATCCGGTTCCCCGTCAAAGCAATTGCAGTTGAGCCAGAACCACTTTTTGGGGAAAGCGCCGCCCCAGTTCTTCTCCCCGTAGGCGGGGGCGTCGGAGAACTCGTAGCGCTGTCCACCCCACTCAATCCAGCCGGTAGCCAGACCGTGAGCCATTAAAATTTGCCATCCGGGCTCAAAAATTTGCAAAAAAGACAGCAAGCCGGCGGTAGATTGCTGGAAACTGCCGGTGTTGCCCCAGCCGTAGACCGGCTTAATAGAATACTGCCAGCGGGCAAGAAAGCCGGTGGCTGGATCGCGCAAAACGCCCTGGTGCCAAGTGGAGGTTGCTTGGTAGCCTTCCCCGACATGCCGGTCAAACACAGCCGGTGGAAGAAAAGCGGGCTGTCTGAGATCCCCCCCTGGGCAGCGGCCCCAGTGGCCCAGGCCCAAAGCGTGACGCCAAGCCCAAAACCGGCGGACATCTGGGAAAGTGCGGCAGAGATAGGTGTCGGAAGGGCCTAGGATTTGGGCAGCGCCGCCGCTGTAGGGGCTGCCACCGGCAGGGTCTTCAATAGAGTACATAAAAGCGAAAGTGCTGCCGTGTGCCGGTAGAGTGACGCGGTAGTACCAACCTTCAAAGAATCGCTCCAGGCAGCGCGAGGCAACCGCCCGTTTCTCATCACCATGGGCATCTTTTTGTTCACGTTTACCGGTTTGGAGATTATCTCTGCCCTGATGATCTACTTCCTTAAGTACCGGGTGAACCTGGAAGAGCAGGCCGACTTGATCTTCGCT
>JALOOK010000243.1 GCA_025454445.1 Oscillatoria sp. Prado101
GCAATCGCCGCCACCAGCGACGAATCCACACCCCCAGTCAGCCCCAGCACCACCTTAGAAAAACCGCACTTGTGCACATAATCCCGCACCCCCAAAACCAGCGCCGACCAAATTTCCTCATCCTCACTCTCGATCAGCGGTGCAATTGCACTCTTGCCCCCCCTTTCTAACGGTATAGTGGGGGCGAGCAAATCCCCCTTTTCCGCATCAAAATCCAGCACCGAAAAATCCGTCTCAAACGCACCGGCACGGCAAACCACCTCACCCGCACGACCAAAAGCCACACTGCAGCCATCAAAAATCAGATCGTCATTTCCCCCCACCTGATTCACATAAACAACCGGCAGCCCATAACGCACCGCCGCGTGCTCAAGCATCGCCTCCCGCAACCGCTGCTTACCAACAGTATAAGGCGAAGCCGACAAATTCACAAGCAAATCCACCCCAATCTCCGCCAAATCAGCAATTGGATTAACCGCATAGCTGCGCTTCCCCCAAAACTCCTCATCATTCCACAAATCCTCACAGATAGTAACCCCAATCCGCACCCCATCCAAAACCAGCAAATTGCTCTCCCCACCCGGCTCAAAATAGCGGTGTTCATCAAAAACATCATAAGTCGGCAACAGCCGCTTGTGAAATACCTGCCGCACCGCCCCATTCTCCAGCCAAACCATACTGTTAAACAGCACCTTACCCCCCGTAATCTGAGCCTCCAGATTCCGATCCACCACACCCACCAACACAGCAAGAGAAGCCGGCAAATCCCGCGCCAGCCCCTCCAGCACAGCCCACATCCCCTCAACAAAACCCATATTTAACAGCAAATCTCGCGGCGGATACCCGCACAGAGACAGTTCCGGAGTCAGCAGCAACCGGCAGCCCCCCTCAGCCGCCCCACGCGCCGCCGCCAAAATCCGCTCCGCATTCCCCACCAAATCCCCAATAATCGGATTCAATTGTGCCATCCCAATCTTCATAATACATCCTCCTCTCTTTCTTGACGTCCCTTCACGGGGGCGGTTAAATAAACCCCCTAATGGGAGCATCTCATTTTTGCAAAGATTGTCACCCTCACCCCCCCTACCCCCCCTCTCCCTTGATGGGAGAGAGGGGAAAAATAAAGAATTCTCCCCTCACCCCACGAGTGGGCTACGGTTTATACACAAATCCCTGTGAGGCCAATTTTCCATACAGTTGTATGAACCTCTTTCTCCCCCCTCACCCCTTGTGTGGGCGGTGAGGGGGGGTGAGGGGTTTGCTGTGGTCACATACCCAAGATGTGTATAAACAGTAGCCCTTGTGGGAGAGGGGTAGGGGGTGGAGGGGAGTACGAAAATGGGATGCTCCCCCCTAATCCCCACCCCCACCCCTCAATTATACCACACCAATTGGCGGTTAAACAAACACCAAAGGCTTATCCTTCACCCGCGCAAACGCCCCCGCATCAAACTGATAAAGCGCCGCCGGTCGTCCCGCACCCCGCGAAACCTTAACCCCAGTATCCTTCAGGAAACCCAGCTTTAACAGGCGAGTGCGGAAATTAGAATAATCCGAAAAATCCCCTCCCAAAACTGTCGTATAAACCTGATATAAGTCACTCAAAGTAAACACCTCAGGCAGCACCTCAAACGCAACCGGGCTGTACTCCAGCTTATTGCGCAAGCGCCCGTAGCCATACTCCAAAATCTGGTTGTGGTCAAAAGCCAATTGCGGCACTTGCTCCAGAGGATACCAGGCAATTCCGGCAACACCGCCGGCAATCAATTCAGCTTCCTCAAACCGCACCAGAGCGAAATAACTCACCGAAAGATAGCGAACCCCGAAGCTTTCTGGAGACTCTCTCGGGTCGCGACCCGGCCCCCCAAAAGTGTACAATTGCTCCAAATAGAGGTTCTGCACCCTAATTTTCTCAGCCAAAATCCGGTAGGCGGCGTCTTCGAGAGATTCGCCTTGGCGCACTAGCGTTCCCGGCAAACTCCACTGACCCAAAAACGGTTCATCCTGCCGCATCACCAACAGCACCAGCAAGCGATTCTGTGCCGTATCCACTGAGAAAATGACATTATCAACCCCAACTTTAAAATCTGCCAGCATGGGCGATTGCGGTCGCCCCCGGCAACCTGATGTTGGCCCTTGTTTGTCCACCGGCGCTGCCATTTTGTTTAGGTCGCGTCCTGACATGCGTACAAATGCTCCCGATGAATGTATGCCTCAACCGGCGGCGTCAGCGCTTCCGTGTCTCCATTCTCACGATAAGCTGTCGAGGAGACTGCCGGTGGGCTCAGCTGCGCCACCCGCACTTCAGTTCCCATCTGCCTCAGCTGGTCAATACCGGCTTGATCTAGGGCATATCCCCGCCGGGGCACAACCAGCAGTTTAACTTGCCGCAACAGCTCCTCAGCGCGATACCACCGGGGCAGCTGTAGCAGCAAATCAGAACCGATGACCAGGGTAAACTCCGCCTGTGGCCAGCGCTGGCCAGCTCGCTCCACCGATGTCAGCGTTTTGCGGTCGCTCAATTCTGAGCAGACAGCGATGTTGTGCCGGTGGGGCGAAATCTCGTCAATCAGCAACTGCAGCATTCGCTGTCGGTGTTCCAGCGGCGTCTGCCCGGGCTTAAAAGGATTGTCCGACGCCCAGACAGCCACCGAGTCAAAGTGTTGGGACAGCCAGCTGAGAATCTTTTGATGGCCGATCGTCGGCGGATCGGCACTCGTACCGAATAGAGCAATCTTGACCATGATTCTAAACAAGGATCTGCCAGGGCACAGCGGACAGCTGGCTACTGACTTTGCATTTGTTGCGCCAGCGCCCGCAACTCGGCAGACAGTTCCACCGGCAGCGGCGCGGGGCGATCCAGCCGCCGAGTCTCGTAAGGCAGACTGGCCACCGAGGCAGAGGTGCGCTCTGCGATCGCCTCCAGCGGTTCAGGCGGCTGCACCCGTTTTCCCTGTTTGAACACCAGCTGCAGCAGCGGCTCACCGGCACCCGCCTCTTCTTTGGCCAGTCCCAGCCGGTCTGCCACCGCCTGCTGCCGGTCTTTCTGGCGAAATATCTGCTTGCGCCCCGGATAGCTCACCTTGCCGCTGGACTGCTTGATCACCGGCATGCCATCGATTTCCACCAATTTGTAAACCCCATTCACCGGCTCTCCCGTCACCAGTTTGGTTCCCAGTCCATAGCCATCGATGCAGGCACCGGCACCCAGCAACCTGCTAATTTCCCACTCATCCAAATCCCCACTGGCCAAAATCGGCACCCCCGGCAGCAGGGCTCGCACTTCCTGAGACAGCTTCACCAAATCCCCAGAGTCCAGGCGCACCCCCCGCAGCTCAATTTCTCCCGCTTGCAGCCGCCCAGCCAGCAGGCGAGCTGCCTCAATAGTATCGTAGGTGTCAATCAGTAGCGGCGCACCAGGAAAATAGTGGTGGAAGGCACTAAATGCCTGCCCCTCACTGCCAGAAGTTGCCGTTAAGGCCATCACCAGGGAATGGGCCATCGTCCCCGATGGCTTGCGCCCCAATTTCATCGCCGCCAGGACATTAGAGGTGGCGTCCAGTCCCGCCGCCAGTGCCGCCCTTGCCGCCCACAGAGACGCCTGCGGGCTAAAAGCGCGTCGCGTCCCGAATTCCAGCAGCGTCGCCCCCGGGCCAGCCACATCCCGCAGGCGGGCGGCTCGCGTGGCGATTAAGGTTTGGTAGTTGAGCGCGTTCAGCAGGTAGGTTTCCACCAGCTGGGCCTGCCATAGCGGCGCTTCCACGCGCAGCAGCGGCTCGTTGGGGAAAACTGCAACACCCTCCTGCACCGCCCAAACATCGCCGGTGAACCGCCCCCCCTCCAGCAGTGTCCAAAAGCGCTCCGGCGCTTCGCTAAAAATCCCCGTCGCCTGCAGCGCCGCAATCTGCTCTGAACAAAAGTGGAATTGCTCCAGGTAGTCCAGCGCCTGGGCCAAGCCCATCGCAATCAAATAGCCAAAGTTGTCTGGCAACCGGCGCACAAATAGCTCAAAGCTGGCTCTCCGTTGCTCCAACCCTTCGCCGGTGTAGCAGGCGGCCATAGTCAGCTGGTAGAGATCGGTCAGAAGACTGTAATCCTCAGGGTACAGCCCCAGATCGGGGTTGTCTCTCCTCGCCATATCCTGAAGAGTCTCAGCGTGCGGACTGTTCCAGTCAGTAGCAGTGCTCATCAACCAGTTCCCTAACGAGATCCGTTTCCCCTATTATAGTAAAAATAACCAAAATTATCCAGCTTTATTTTATAAATTTTTATAACTTGTGGCTGTCTGCCCCTTTATTTAGGGCTTTCTGGCCTAGATATCAGCGTGTTATCCCAGCTTTTATGGTAAGTACAACAAAAAAGCCGGTGCGGCAAGTCTAGCCGCTGGACTGGGCTTGGGCTGCATTCGGTGGGCGGGAGCAATGGGTTCTGTGCCAGCACCCGTTCCGCGGCGTCCCCTCTCAGCAAACAGGCAAGACGATTATAGCCGAGATCAAAAGCCGCAGGGGAGAGGGAGAATGGGGAAATGGGGAGAACCGGGCTTCCTTCTTTTCCTGATTTTTTTTACATTTACTACTAAAAGTAACGGCATGTAAAGGAAAATGAAGTTTTTTAAACTTCAAGCGGGTTTCGGGGGGGAAATCTTATCGAATTATGTAGATTCTCCCAAAGTCACTCTCGGCAAGCTTACAATAATCGCAGAGGTGATGCACCCAGAGAAGCCCAGAGTTGAGGAGAGCGTTTATGAATCTTCCTAAAGTCCTTGAAGACGCCATGCAGTATGTGATGGCAGCCGCCGGTCGCATCTTCAGACCCAGTGACGATAAATACCCAGAAGTCGGGGTTCAACCTTTTCAAGGAGAACCCAACAAGAAACGGCATTCGGAAGATTGACGCCCGGTAGAAAAGCAGCCGGTTGCGGAGGAGAATCTTATCGAATTATGTAGATTTGCCCAAAGTCACTCCCGGCCAGCTTACAATAATTGCAGAAGTGATGAAACCAGAGAATCCCAGAGTGGAGGAGAGAGTTTATGAATCTTCCTAAAACAGTTGAAGACGCCATGCAATATGTGATGGCAGCCGCCGCTCGAATCTTCAGCCCCACTGACGATAAATACCCAGAAGTGGGGGTGCAACCTTTTGAAGGAGAACCCTACAAGGGACAGAATTGGGAAGATTGACGCCCGTGTTGAAAAGCAGCCGGTTAAGGCGGAGAATCTTATCGAATTATGTAGATTTGCCCAAAGTCAATCCCGGCCAGCTTACAATAATTGCAGAAGTGATGAAACCAGAGAATCCCAGAGTTGAGGACAGAGTTTATGAATCTTACTAAAACAGTTGAAGACGCCATGAAGTATGTGATGGCAGCCGCCGGTCGCATCTTTAGCCCCACTGACGATAAATACCCAGAAGTCGGGGTGCAACCTTTTGAAGGAGAACCCAACAAGGAACGGCATTGGGCAGATTGACACGAGGTTGAAAAGCATTTTGACAGTCGATAGTTCATTCCAGCGCCGGCGTGGCCTTTCCATGCCGGCGCATGCGCAGAAACCCGGTTTCTTTAAGAAACCGGGTTTCTGGCCACCACTGACGCTGCCGGCGCTTTGAGAAATTCCTGTTTTCCCCAACCCCCAAAGTAGCCGGCAAAACTCACAGGAGGAATTGATTTAAGAAAAAAGCCACCGCCGCACTCCCCAAAGGCACCGTGAGATTGTCAATCCCAAACCAGGAAAAAGCTTCCAACCCAGTCGCCACAAAAGCCACCGCCACCGGCACCTGCCAAGTGGCCGAAACATTGCCTTGCACCGCCAGCAGAATCGAGCCACAGACAGCAAAGCTGACGAGAGCCATCGTCAGAGAGCCTTCCCAGCTCTTTTTACTCCCCCAGAACTCGTAGCGGTGCTGGCCAAAGCGCTGGCCAATCAGCGCCGCTAACCCATCCCCCCAAGTCATCACCAAAATCCCGATAGCAGCATACTGGGGCTGTTGCAGTGGCCAAAACCAGGCCACCAGCACCCCGATACTGACGGCATAGAAAAACGTCCCAAAGCTCAGGCGTCCCACACTGTTGATACCCGGTAAAATGGGAAACCGGTAGGACAAAAGCGCCACCGCACTCGATAAAACCGCTGCCCCAATGGCCACCCATGCCGGTATTTGCAGCCACCAAGCAAGCAAGATGACGTTGCCGGTGCCAATGTGGACTATCTTGCGCGTAATCTCGAAATCGACAGAGGCATAGCGGTGTAACGACTCAGCTAGGAGCAATATCGCACCCAACCAGATGCCAACGACTGTCACCTGGAGCCACAAAACAGGGACTGATGCTGGCTCAAGCACTTCAGTAAATAACGACACGATGTCATAAAGTAGAACGCTACCTATGACTCTATTCGATTTTGGCCACCCCTACTGCCCCGATCTCCACCGGCTCACTCGCCCCCACTCCCGCGCTTCCTGTTGAGTTCTTTCAGAAACCGGGTAACTTCGGCGAAACCGGGTTTCTGGGCTGCCTCGTTGCCTCGTTCCCAGCATGGCAGCTGGGAACGGTGGTCTAGAGGCTCTGCCTCATGCATGAAGTGAAAGGCAGATTAAAAGTTTAACAGCTTGAACATGCGAATTTGGGGGTAGGGGCGGGTTGATTACAACTCTGAGTTTTCTCACCAATCTCGCCGGTAAGCCCCGCCCCTACAAGTCACCGGGTTTCTATCTTGGGCTGTCAGAATTGAACTCTTTTAAAAACGTCTTTGCCGCTACACCCGCGAGCGCACAAACGCCTCCAGCCGAGCCATGCCCTTCTCTATGGTAGCCATATCAGTCGCGTATGACAAGCGAATGCAGTCGTCCGCACCGAAGGCAATCCCTGGAACAGCCGCCACCTGCTGAGATTCCAGCAAACCCTCACAGAACTCCCGCGATTTCAGCCCCGTCTTGCTGATATTCGGAAACATGTAGAAAGCGCCGTCTGGTTTCGGGCAGTACAGTCCGGGAATAGAGTTAAGCAATTCTAGCATAACTTCCCGGCGCTTGGCAAAAGCTTGGCGCATTTCTTCGACAGAATCTTGCGGGCCTTCCAAAGCAGCGATTGCGCCATACTGGGCAAACGTACACACATTAGAGGTACTGTGGCTTTGCAGGGTGACGGTGGCTTTAATCAAATCTTTCGGCCCCGCCAGATAGCCCAGACGCCAGCCGGTCATCGAG
>JALOOK010000244.1 GCA_025454445.1 Oscillatoria sp. Prado101
TCTCAAAGCCCCCCTTTTTAAGGGGGGGAAAGGGGGGATCTGGATGCAATGACTTGTAGGTAGCAACTTCGGTTAACATAAGTGGCTACTGCTATATAACACTACCACGTTTTTTTGATTGATACCAGCGAATAAATAGCTTTTCCAGCTCAATCCAAACAAACATCAAAGCGCTGAATCCAAGACAGATAGCGAGTTCCTGGGTATCCAGGAAGTGAGTTCCAAAGAAAGCTCGCAGGGGCGGAATGTAAATCAGCATCAGCTGCAAAATAGTGGTGACAATCACCGCTCCCCAAACAAATACATTAGAGAACGGATTCATTTCTATTGTCAGCTGAGTGTTGGAGCGAATGGCTAGGGCGTGACCCATCTGCGCCAGACAGAGGGTTGTGAACACCATCGTCTTCCAGCGCTCCGGATCGAGATTGGGCACACCCAGCTTAGCGTGGTTGTAAGCCCATTCCATCAGGACAATTGTCAGAAAGGCAAAAATAATGCCAATCCGAATCATGTAAGAGCCCAGCCCCCGGGCGAAAATGCTCTCTTTCGGATCGTGGGGAGGACGCCGCATCACATTCGGTTCCGCCGGCTCGACCGCCAGAGCTAGAGCCGGCACGCCATCGGTAACCAAATTCATCCAGAGAATTTGCAAGGGGCTGAGGGGGACACCTCCCAGTCCCAGAATAGGAGCGGCGGCAATTGTCAGCACTTCACCAATGTTACTGCCGAGAATATATTTAATAAACCGGCGAATATTGGTGTACACTGTTCGCCCTTCCTCGGTGGCGGCGACAATGGTGGCGAAGTTGTCATCCAGCAGCACCATGTCGCTGGCTTCTTTGCTGACATCGGTGCCGGTGATGCCCATTGCAATCCCGATGTCTGCCTGCTTGAGGGCGGGGGCGTCGTTGACGCCATCGCCGGTCATGGCCACAAATTGCCCCTTGGTCTGCAAGGCTTGCACAATCCGCAGTTTGTGCTCTGGGGCGACGCGGGCGTAGACGCTGACTTGTCCGACTTCTTTCTCCAAGTCTTCCTGGCTGAGCTTTTCCAATTGCTGGCCAGTCAGGACGCGATCGCCCTCGTGGGCGATGCCCAGATCCTGAGCGATGGCGCTAGCTGTCAGCTGGTGATCGCCGGTAATCATAATCGGGCGAATGCCTGCCAGCCGGCACTTGGCCACGGCTTCCCGCACTTCCGGACGGGGCGCGTCCAGCATCCCCACCAGTCCCAGCCACACCAAGTCGCGCTCGCTGGTTTCCTCGGAGCCTTCTGGGGGCAAACTGTCCCAAGACTTGCAGGCAAAGCCCAGCACCCGCAGCCCTTTGGCCGCCATCTGGTTATTTTGTTCCAGGATGCGATTTCTTTGGTCACTGTTGAGCGGCTCTACCCGACCGGCAGCCTGAATGTGAGTGCAGCGCTCCAGGGTTAATTCTGGGGAGCCTTTGGTGAACATCACATAAGGCGCACCGGCACTGTTTTCGGTCGCTTTTTCGCTGCTGTCAGCTGTGAGGGACAAACCCTGAAACATTCCCGAATTTTCACAGATGGCGCTCATGCGCTTGCGTTCTGAGGAAAAGGGGAACTCCGCCACGCGGGGCATTTTGCCCGCCCACTCTTCTCTGTAGATGCCTGCTTTGCCGGCCAGGGAGAGCAGCGCCCCTTCGGTTGGGTCGCCCAGAATGCTCCACTGACTGCTTTCCGACTGCAAAATTGCGTCATTGCACAGGACGCAAGCCGCCAAAAGGGCTTGCAGTTCGGGATCTGCCTCGGCACTGAGCTGCCGGTCTTGACTTTTGAATTCACCAATCGGGGCGTAACCCTCTCCGGTCACTGTCAAGCTGTGGCTGGCTGTTTCTGCTTTTTGCACCACCATTTTGTTTTGGGTGAGGGTGCCGGTTTTGTCGGAGCAGATAGTGGTCACGGAACCAAGGGTTTCCACTGCCGGCAGTTTGCGAATCAGGGCGTTGCGCTTCACCATCCGCTGGGTGCCGAGGGCTAGGGTAACGGTGATCACTGCCGGCAAGCCTTCTGGCACAACCGCCACCGCCATACTCAGAGAGACTTCCACTAGGTCTTGCAAGACATTCAAATTCCCCTTGCTCTGGATTAGTCCTGCGATTATCACCACAGCTACTAGCACCAAAGAGCCGGTGACCAGGACGTTGCCCAGCTGGCCCATCCGCTGTTGCAGCGGGGTTGGCTCGTTTTCCACGCCCTGCAGCATCTCGGCGATCCGCCCCAGTTCGGTTTGCATGCCGGTGTTGGTTACTAGGACTTTGCCCCGCCCCTGGACGACTTCCGTGCCTTGAAACACGAGGTTGACGCGATCTCCCAAGGGGGTGTCTTCTGAAAGCTCAGCGTTGGGCTGCTTGTTAACGGCTTGGGCTTCGCCGGTGAGGGCGGCTTCGCGGATTTGCAGGTTAGACGCTTCTATGAGGCGACCGTCAGCTGCTACCTGGACACCGGCTTCCAGCAACACCACATCTCCGGGTACTAGGTCTTTGGCGCTCACTTCCAAAGTTTTGCCGTCGCGGATGACGCGCACCATCGGTGAGGCGAGGTTTTTCAGGGCGGCGAGGGCTTTTTCGGCGCGGCTTTCTTGGAGATACCCCAGAACGCCATTGAGAATGACGATGATCAGGATGGCGGCTGTATCTTTAAAGGGGATTTCACCCGGTTTCAAGTTGCCGGCTCGCATGTCGATCACATCTAAAATGCCTGATACGATTGCCACGCCAATCAGCATTAGCAGCATGATGTTCGTGAACTGATCGAGCAGGATTTGCCACGCACTGCGACCGGCAGTTTCTTTCAATTCATTGGGCCCGTAGCGCTGCAGCCGCTCTGCCACCTCGCCTGCGCTCAAGCCAGAGGTGCTGTCGCTCTGCAGCTGCTCCACAGCTTTGTCAATTTCTAGGGTGTGCCAAGCTACTTTTGAATCGGGAAAATAATTTGATGACATGAATGAAGTTAGGGAAAATGGGTTAGAAGCAGCGCCGGAACAATTTGACTTTCAGGCAGACTGGTAATCTGTAAAGCTTTTCGCCCGAATGCGCCGCAATTTTTTGCTTTTCGGTTAATTGCTACTCTCTCCAAGCGATAACGCCCGGGCGGATTTTATCTGTGGGTGGATAGCAACTTCAATCACGGGGATTGGACACTCGTTTGTTTGACAGTCTCTTTTTTGAAACCGTCGGTGGGTTTTGGTTTTGAACGTATCGCCTCCAGGTTTCCACCGTGACTCCGCCGCTAGATGCCAGAAAGTATGATTTTGTCCATAACTCTGGTTTGTTATCATAAAATATGGCTACTTCGGAGGCAAATTCTTTGCGAATCATGCGGCTGGTAACGGTTTTGAGGTTGTTGACAAATTTACTCAGCTGCACTTGAGGGTAGTAGGAAAACAGCAGGTGCACGTGATCCACCTCTCCGTTGAACTCGAGTACCTGACATCCCCACTTTTCGCACACTGATTCCACAATCTCTGTCAGCCGCGCCCGCATGGTGGCCGAGAGCACCTCTCTTCCATCTTTTGTCGCCAGCACTAAATGCGCTTTTAAGTCTGACACTGCGCGGGAATGGGACTCGTATGGCATAACACTCTAAAGCACTGTGTTCTAATTATAGCTCTGTGAGCCACAGAAGGCAGCAGAAGTGGGGCGCTTTCCGCCTTTTGACGATCGCACCCTCCAAAAGTGGTAGGGCCACAATGGATCCGACAGCACCTCGGCACGCGGGTTGGACTGGGGACAGGCATTCCGGGCGGTGGCTGCGAGGTAGGACAGATGGGTACTGAGAAACCCGGTAACTTTGGCGAAACCGGGTTTCTGGCGTGTGCTTCATCCAACTGAAAACCGCTCTATGTCTTAACCTTACTGTCTATTGCCATACCTCAGGCAATCTCAAGTGGCAACGCGCCCGCAGGCTGTTTGCAATTATCCACTTGGCCACCGACGCCCTCATTCCAAGGGAGGATTGGCAAAAGCCTTCTGGTATCGGGTATGGGGCATGTATGGGGCGCATGGCATGGGGCGCATAGGGCATGGGGAAGTTTGCGGTTAGTTAGCGATCTTGGCACTTTGGTGCCGGTCGGCGAATTTTAAGCTGTGGCGCATTGAATTTCCGCTTTCCAGGAGGCTCTGCCGATTTCTGACAGACAGGAAGATTATAGCAGCAGCCACTTAGGGCGCGGACACTAGATCTTGGGGGCAGGCCGAACGCAGCCTACGCCTATACTTCGCTTTATCCATACCCTTCGGGGGCGGGCACTCTGACCCGCCCCTACTGGCTGGGAACGCCGCGAGCTTAGGTTCTGCCTGCTTTCGACCCTGATTAAAAGCGTAACAGCTTACAATAACCAGCTGACAAACTAAGAAACCCGCTTTCTCTGTGTGAAATTACTGATTTGTGCGAACTCGGTAAAGATGGCGGCTAAGCGCTGGAGAACCCCGTGACATTTAGACAGAAGCGACAGATAATAGGTAATAGTACAAAGGGTGCACAATTTTAGCCTCGTTGCAGCTATTTCGCCAACACCCAACCCAGCAATTAACCATGCTATCGGCTTTCAGTAGAAAGACCATATTTTTATTATCACAAAAACAAGAAACAGTCAATAGGGCGAGAGCGAGAGCAAAATTTTACGTTTTGCCTTTTGTCTTTTGCCTGTTGCCTCTGGTTGCGACGGCTGGGACTGGAACGGTGCGAGCGCAAGAGGCCATTGTCCCCGCTAGTGACGGCACCGGCACCGCTGTCACCCGCACCGGCAGCCAATTTAACATCACCGGCGGCGCACCCTCGAAAGATGGCGCTAATCTCTTCCACTCGTTTACTAAGTTTGGCCTCAGTGCGGAACAGATTGCCAACTTTCAGTCCTCCCCAGCTATCCGCAATATTTTCGGCAGAATTACCGGCGGCGACATCTCCCAGATAGACGGTTTAATTAAAGTTACAGGCGGCAATTCCAACCTTGTCCTGATAAATCCTTCTGGTATCGTTTTTGGTGGCAGCGCCAGTTTAGACGTGCCGGCATCCTTTGCAGCGATAGCGGCGAGCGAAATCGGGTTTGGGTCAAATTTGTTCCATGCTGCAGGCAGTAATGATTATGCCGCCCTAGTCGGATCGCCGAGCGCTTTTTATTTCGGGATGTCACAGCCGGGGGCGATTGTCAATTTGGGGCAGCTGACGGTTCCAGAGGGCCAGAATTTAACCTTGCTGGGGGGAAGCGTCAGCAGCACCGGCACCCTTTCCGCTGCCGGTGGCCAAATTACTGCCGCACCTGTGCCGGGTGGGAGTGTGGTGCGCCTCTCTCAAGAAGGGCATTTGCTGAGTGTCGATATCCCACCTTTGCCCCCCGATCCCCCGGAACGGCGCAAAGATAGAGACAGTATCACTGCTTTATCCTTGCCGGCACTGCTCACGGGCGGCAATTTTGGCAGCGCCACCGGCATGAGGGCTAACCGCGACGGCACAGTGCGGCTGACCGGTTCTGGCATCCGTTTGGAAAACGGGGATCTGGTGGCGCAAAATCGGAGAGGCGAACCTTTGGGAAATCTGGGACAGATGTCCGCCGACGCCGAACCCCCGGGACATTCGCCCCCTGAAGCCCATTCTGGGGTGTCGCCCCCAGGCGGTCGCGCCCCCGCCCCCCTGCGTGGCCCTGGCCCTCACATGCCGGAGATGCCGGTGTTTGCCGCGACTCTGGGCAAGACACTGGCTGCAGGAGACTTGCAGCAAGCGACGCGCCAAATTGAGCAGCAGCGGGGAGGAGAATTTGCCCAATTCTTGGGGGAAAATCTCTCAGCGACAGCAGTGACAGGGCAAAGTATTCGAGACACTTTGGGCACAATTGCCAGTGAAACCGGCACTAAGTCGGCGATTGTCTATTGCGTAGCACTTCCCGATCAATTGGAACTGTTGCTGTACACTCCAGAAGGCAAACCCATTCGCCACACTATCCCAGCAGCTGACAGAGAAACATTGCTGAAAGCAGTTGCTGAGTTGAGAACTGAAATCACAGACACCCGGCAGCGGAAAACCTCCGGCTATCTCGCACCGGCACAGAAACTCTACCAGTGGCTGATTGCCCCGCTGGAAGCTGAGTTGCAAGCGGCGGGAATTAACACTCTGCTGTTTTCTATGGATGCCGGTTTGCGCAGTCTCCCACTGGCAGCCTTGCACGATGGCAAACAGTTTCTCATCGAGAAATACAGTCTCTCCCTGATTCCTAGCATTACTTTGACCGACACTCGCTACGCTTCCCTGAAAAACGCTCAAGTTCTGGCGATGGGGGCGAGTACCTTTGCGGATCTAAAGCCTTTGCCGGCAGTGCCGGTGGAGCTAGATGCCATCACCCAGCACTTGTGGCGCGGCAAAGTTTTTTTGAACCAAGAATTCACTCCCAGCAACCTCAAGGCGCAACGTCAAAACGCACCCTATCGAATTATTCATCTCGCAACTCACGCCGAATTCCAGCCAGGAACAGCGAATAATTCATACATTTATTTTTGGAATAGTAAGCTACATCTCGACCAACTTAGAGAGCTTCATTTGAGCGATCCTCCTGTGGAATTGCTGGTGCTCAGCGCTTGTCGCACTGCGATTGGGGATAATCAGGCGGAATTGGGCTTTGCCGGTTTGGCTGTGGGAGCGGGTGTTAAATCTGCCCTTGCCAGTCTCTGGTATGTCAGCGATGAAGGAACTTTGGCGCTGATGGCTGAGTTTTACCGGCACCTCGCTGTAGCGCCGGTGAAAGCTGAAGCCCTCAGGCAAGCCCAGCTCGCCTTGCTGCGCGGTCAAGTCCGCATTTCTGACGGTATTTTAACCGGTTCTGGGGAGTTTCCATCTTTGCGCCTCCCCCCGGAAATCGCAGCACTCGGCGAGCGGACTTTCTCGCACCCTTATTACTGGGCCGGTTTTACTCTGATTGGCAGTCCTTGGTAGCAATTATAGCAATGTTTGTAGTTGGGATGCACGCCCTACCGGCTCGCTCTGCCACCAGGCCAAGTTTTCATCGGTGCCGGTGTGCGCAGTTGAGAAGCGAAAAGCCCTACTACAAACTGGGCTGAAGCCCTACTACTAACTGGGCTGAAGCCCTACTACTAACTGGGCTAAAGCCCTACTACAAACTGGGCTAAAGCCCTACTACTAACTGGGCTAAAGCCCTACTACAAACTGGGCTAAAGCCCT
>JALOOK010000564.1 GCA_025454445.1 Oscillatoria sp. Prado101
CCTACCCCATGCTGCCGGTGATTGGCCGAAAACAAAAAACGCCCATTGCGGGGCGTGTCCATCAGGGTGCATCTACATGTTTTTACTCTAGCCGGGGTGGGGGGTAAGATACAACACTCCTTTGCGAAAATTTACATTTCCCGCCGGTGGGTGGATGGGAGTGGCGCACCGGCGGATGGAGCAGGGGTGCCGGTGCGCTCAAGGAACGGGAAAGTCCAGGGTTGCTTGGCCCAGTCCGGGGCGGTCAGTTGGGGGCGGCAATATTAGGTTGCCGTTTTGGAGGGTTAAGATGACAGCTGAATCGGCTTTTTCTACGCGCCAGTATTCTAAGATTCGCCCCCGGTTGTCTTGGAGATGTTCTCCTATTAAGGTGAGCCAGGGGGAGCGGATTTCGACGAATTTGTCTAGGGTTTGCCAGCGGTTTTCGGATGAGTTCATGTGGGGATTGAGCTGTTTCTATTTGGGGGTTATATTAGCTCTGTCTGGATGCCGGCGCATAAAGTTATGCCGGTGAGTTCCGCACACCGGCTCTCTGCCTGGATGCGGAGATCCCCGGCGACTGAAGTCGCGGCTATACAGACAAAGCCCGCCTGCGCGGGCTTTGTGAACACCGGCTCTCCGCCTGGATGCCCAGAACCGTAGGGTGCGTTCCCTCAAGGGAGTGCCCCTGTGATGGAGCCGTGTCAATGGGGAACGCACCCCACCTCTTGACTGAACTATTGACAAAGCTACAAGCTGTGACAAAATGGGTGTTGCCCACCTAAGTCGTTACCTGCTTGCCGCGCAGCAGAACCCTATGGCTACCGATCCGACTAAAGTTACCCCAGAAGAAATCGCTCAGTATCGTCAGCAACTGGCTGATTATCCAGAAGCTCTGGATGCCCTTGATTTAATTGAAGAAAATGAGGGGGATTTAAAACAGGCAGCTAGGTTGTTAGAACTCTTTATCAATGAGTTAATGACGGGAGTCCTAAGTGCTGGAGTCGGAATTTTGGCATCGAGTGGCCAGATACCAGCAGCCCTAGCAACTCCAGTCGTTATCTATTTGGCAAAAATCGGAGTCAGGAAATGGTGCGAGTCTAACAAGTAATATCATGTCCGCTTGCATGGGTTGTGTATACATAGCCTTGTAGGGGCGGGTTCTGCCAAGATATTTCTGGCACAGAGCAGAATATGAATAAACCCGCCCCTAACCCCTCCGCACAACAACGGTGCTACGGGACATGATATAATATTGTGTCCTGTGGCATCGCTATTATTTGGATTAAGGCAGGAGGCGGGGGAACCCCGCTTCTAGAAGCCCGCCTATTTTTCTAAGAGATAACCCGTGCGTCCGAACAGGATATCAATATTAGATCCCAGCAGCTGTAAAAGCAGCCCAGTAAAACGGGCTAGCGAAAGGATGGGGGCTGGTGCTATTGATTCGTTTGCTAGCGCCTGTTAAAAATGCCTTTTTTGACCGGGGTTTTCCTTTGAAGATTTCCTCGATTTGTGGCTGGATTTTCTCCAACAATTCTTGGCCATCCTCACGGGTGAGATTGCGCAGCCAAATCTGGGATTGATTGAGAGCGAGAGCCACATCACCTTCCTGCAATTATTGGTAATTTCTCAGACTTTCTCTCAGGTTTTCATAGAATTTAATCAGTAAGAAGGCGGTAGAGACTTGATCCACTGCCCACAGGGTGCAAACCACACTGGGACTGCCGGCATATAGGAAGCCGCTGGGTAAACCAATGTACTCATCGCTGGCATTGTCGAAATCAATCAATCCAGTTTCGCAAGCAGAAAGCGTGAGCAAGCGGCACTTTGCGAAATTAAGTGTGAAGATGGTATCTAAGGTAAGGCACTTGTTTAGGTCAAGCACTGTACCGTCAGACAAAGGTAGATGGTATTCTGAATCAAGTGTAGCTGGTGGGGGGTTGAGCTCGGCACCTGCGGGGATTAGGGCAGATTTCCGGGGATTGGCAAAGTTAAAGAAGCCGTGACAGCTGAAGTGGACGCAGTGAGCGGCGTTGAGGGAATCCTTACTGATAGCTTCTTTGGTCGCCTTTGATTGTTCGAGGACATCAGCTGATTCAAAGTAGGTTTTGATGGCTGCAACTTCCAGATCGGCGTAGTCGAGGTCTTTAGTGGGATTTTGGACAGCAAAGAGATCAGTAAAGTTGGGGCGCTCTCGCTTCTGGACAAGTTGCAGCAGCTGGCAGCTAGGGGCGTAGCGCACACCTTCGGGGAAGCGAGCGAATAAGCTGGATTCCCCTTGTATCGGCAAAGCATGAAGCGGGAACAAATGTAAATAAAGATGGGGAATCAGTATTAACCTATCGCACGCTGTTGGAATTTTGTCAAGGATGTCCTCAAGATGCAGGATATGGGCCAGCAAATGCAGGCGTGTGGTCAGGCGGCGCTGCCAATGGGATTTGTGCGTGCTGTATGCCCTAAGATACCCATTTGCCCAATTCACCAATTTTTTCAGGTCTTTTGGCTGAGAGGTAATAACGATGGGCACCTGGGTTTCGCCGGTGAAGATGAAGGTGAGCAGTTTGTCGCCTGTAATGTACCATTGGACAACAGCGGTGCGGTCATCTAGAGTGTTCCGGAATCGGTCAAACCGGAAGCCATCACCGATGCCCAGGTAGCGGTCTTGCAATTTGTTGCGCTGCTGTCGCAACTGCTTGAGATGCTGGGCTAGGGCAGTTGGGTTTTCGGCTGTGGCATTTTGGAGTTGGTACTGACCGCTGGCGATTTCGTCTCGGAGTTGTTCCAGTTGCTGGGCAACTTCTGGGGGGAAAAGGCTGTGGATGTCGCGGCTGAGAATAAGTTCCACCAAGTTGCGGGTTTTGCTGCGCTCTACATATTCGATGGCTTTGGTGCGGTTGTCCAGTTCCAGGCACACTTCCACCATACCTCGATAGAGCTTATTCCACTCTTCGGCTAATTTTTGCTTGTCCTCTTCTCGTCCAGAGCCGGTAAGAATCTCGCCACGCAGGGATTCTACGGTATCAATGGCTGACTCAAAGGCAGTATAGGCATTTTCAAACTGTCTGGCGTCTTGGTAGGCACGACCGAGGTTGAATAAGGTTCCGGCATGCTTTTCGGGAAACAGCTCGCGGGTGTATTTCAGCAACGCTTGTTGAAAGCAGTAAATTGCGTGTTCGATATTCTC
>JALOOK010000245.1 GCA_025454445.1 Oscillatoria sp. Prado101
CATTTCGGCGGCTTCTTTGGGGGGGGGAAAGGCGGGGGACATTACAATCGACGCTCAGAAGGTAGAAGTCACTGGCAGCGCTAATCCCGCTCAATTTCTCACCGATATTAGAGCAGGCACTGAGTCCACCTTTCAAAATCCCAACGCTTCTGGAAATTCGGGGTCAATAAATATCAAGGCCGGCTCGCTAACCGTCCGGGATGGGGGCCTGATTACTGTCAGCAGTTTGGGAACCGGCAGCACCGGCACGTTAAATGTGGTGGCTGACTTGGTGCGACTGAATAATGAGGGAAAGCTGGAAGCCAACACCAACTCCGGAACGGGGGGAAATCTGAGCGTACAGGCATCTTCTTTGCAGATGCGCTCGGGCAGCCATATTGTGACGGACGCCAATAACGCCGATGGCGGCAATATTAGTATTAGCGCCGACACGCTCGTCGCCCTAGAAAATAGCGACATCACCGCTAACGCCAATGCCGGAAAAGGAGGTCGGGTGAGTGTGAGCGCCACTGGGATTTTTGGCACCCAGTTTCGCGATGCCACTACCCCCCAGAGCGACATCACAGCCACGTCTAATCTCGGCCCCCAATTCAGCGGTACGGTGGAAATCAAGACTCCTGATGTAAACCCCGCCGCAGGGCTGCTTCAGGTGTCAACTTCTTTCAGTGAAATAAGCAATCAAATTGTCACCGGCTGCGCGGCTTCCAGGGGCAATCGCTTTGTCTTTACCGGGCGCGGCGGAATCCCTGAAGATCCCAGCCAGCCCCTGCACGGAACGGCGATTTGGCAGGACGTGCGCCTTCTGGAAGATCAGCCCACCGGCAGCGAAAGCCGGGGATTGCCCGAGGGCGAATCCGCTATCCCGCCAACACCGCCACTGGTGGAGGCGACGGGGTGGGTGATGGGTGCTGCCGGTCAGGTGCAGCTGGTGGCCAATGCCCCCACTCCCCACAGTCCCTGGTACAAGCCGCCTGAATGCGGGAATTTTTAGAATTATGGCAAACATCCCCTCCCTGCTGAAAACGGTGCCCAACGATCTCTACCCAGTGATGCTCGGCTTATTTCTGGCGACAGCTGTGCTGCCGGCGGAAAGCCCAACACCCCCCGTCCCCGCACGGGCTGCATATTATACCGCATCTCGCCAATAATGTCAAGAGCGCCTCACCCCTCCTGGAACAGGGCAGATCCCTGTACGAGGCGGGACGCTTTGCTGAGGCGGCTGAAGTTTGGCATTTCCAGTGCGGGCGGGTGCCTCACCCCGCTGATGCCGCATCCGCAAAGACGGGCTGACTGTCTCGGAACGCCCGACGTTCTTGGTGTATATTCCGCCAAATTCGGCAAACGAAATCTTTTTCCGTTTGGTGAGTGAAAGCAATAACTATCGCTACCAGACAAAAATTCCCGTCACAAGCGCTGGCGGCATTGTCAGTATCAAACTCCCAGATAGCGAGCCGGCTCTGGAAGTTGGCAAGAATTACAGCTGGACTTTGATCGCCACCGGTGCGCTCGGGTATTAGACCGGACAGTCCGGGGGTGCGAGGGGACATTCGCCGAATTGAACCGAGTCCGGAGTTGAAAACTCAGCTGGAGAAGGTGACGCCCCTGGAACGGGCGGCGCTGTATGGAAAAGCCGGAATATGGTTCGATACGGTGGGGACCCTAGCCGAGCTAAAGCGAGCGCAGCCGGAGGATGCAATTCTAGCAGATGTCTGGAAACAGCTGTTAGGATCGGTGGGGCTAGAGGCGGTCGCGACTACGCCACTATTGCCATAAACTGAGGTAGGAGGTAAGTGCCCGCTCCCTGGCCTCTGGCCATACTGCCGGCAATTAAGCCAAAATGTGGCAGGGTGGCTGGATTGGGATTTTTAATTCTGGGTGCTGATCACAAATAATAGATGTGGGGAAAGCTAAGACAGACAATTAGTCAGTGGCGAGGCGTGCTGATGGCAGCCGGCAGCATTACAGTATTAGTGATAGCAGCCAGTAAAATCGGCTTATTGCAGCCGCTGGAGTGGGGGACTCTTGACTTGTTTTTTCGCCTGCGCCCCCTGGAGCCACCTGACTCGCGCATTGCGATCGTCACCATTGGTGAGTCCGATATCAAAAAGGTGGGTCAGTGGCCTATTCCTGATGCTGTTCTAGCTAAATTAATAGAGAACCTGAAAGCGCACCACCCTAGAGCGATTGGTTTGGCGCTTTATCGAGATTTGGCGGTGGAACCGGGAAATCAGGCGCTGGTCAAAGTGTTTAAATCATCACCGAACTTAATAGGGGTCGAGAAAGCGGTTGGGGATAAAGTCGCCCCACCCCTAACCCTTAGCAAACTGGAGCAAGTGGGCATAGCTGACTTGGTGCTGGATGCGGATGGCAAAGTGCGCCGGGGCTTGCTGTCTGTGAGAAACGAGGGCGAGCAAACGAAATTAAGCCTGGGGGTTCGCTTGGCGCTTATCTACCTGCAAGCTGAGGGCATTTCCCTGAAGATGATTGACGAAAAAAAGAAGCACTTGCGGTTGGGGAAAGCGGTATTTGTCCCTTTTAGGGATAATGATGGTGGCTATGTCAGGGCGAATGTGGGCGGCTACCAGATTTTGCTTAATTACCGGGGGGGAGAAGACAATTTCGCTAAGATATCGATGACGGATGTTCTGCAGAATCGCATACCACCAGCCAAAGTGCGCGACCGAATTCTGATTATCGGCGCTGCTGCGCCCAGCCTTAACGACCTGTTTTTGACTCCCTATTCTAGCAGTTTCAACGGCATTCCGCAGCGAACTCCCAGTGTGGTGATTCACGCCAATTTAACCAGCCAGATTTTGAGTGCCGCTCTGGATGGGCGTCCGTTTATCCGGGTTTGGGATCAGCCGGTGGAGGCTTTGTGGATTTTTATCTGGTCTTTGGCTGGTGCCGCCGCAGGGGTGCAGGAATGGTTTGCCTTTGCCGTCTGCCCGCTGAAAAAAAATGGCTTCCTGATTTTGGCCATTCAACTAATTTGCATTTTTATGGCAGGAGTGACTCTCCTGATTAGCTGCTACCTCGCTTTTTTGGGGAGCTGGTGGGTTCCTGCGGCAGCCCCCCTGCTGGCGCTGACCGGCTCTGCGATTGCCAGCGCCGCTTACTGCAGCCGCAAATGGCAGCGCTTAGCCTTGCTAGATGGTTTGACGCAGGTAGCAAATCGCCGCCACTTTCAGGAATGTCTTCAGCGAAAGTGGGACGAAACGATGCGAAATAAAAGGCATCTGTCTCTGATTTTGTGCGATGTTGATTGCTTCAAAAAATACAACGACACCTACGGTCATCAAGCGGGAGATGCCTGCTTGCAGCGGGTGGCAAAAGCTATTGTTTTGGCGGTGCGTCCGGCAGATATAGTCGCTCGTTACGGCGGGGAAGAATTTGCGGTTATTTTACCAAATACGAGCCCTGATGTTGCGATGCAAGTCGCGGAAATAATCCGGTGCAAAGTGAGTGATTTAAAAATAGAACACAGCCAATCCACAGTCGAAAATTATGTAACTGTAAGCTGTGGTTTGGCTAGCACTGTCGCTGACTGTAAATCCGCACCTTATGACCTAATTAGTGCGGCTGACAAAGGGCTTTACGAGGCTAAAAATATGGGGCGAAACCGGGTCATACTGCAGGAAATAGAAATTTATGATCTCCCCTTTTCCAGCAATTACTATAATTAAGAAAAGCAGGGGAGCGTTTCGCCGAAGGCCGAATCGCGTCTGGTGCTGGGGAAACAGATTTTTATCTGCTGCCGACAAAAAGCAGGTTCAGACTGCAGAATAGGAAATGCAGGCAGCCAAGGAGTTATGTGGCACAAACTCAAAAACCGAATTTGGAAATGGCGGGGGGTGCTGCTCACAGCCCCTACGGTAGCGGGATTGGCGCTCGCTGCCGGCTCTGCTGGATGGTTCCAGCTATTAGACTGGGCTACTCTCGATCTCTTTTTTCGCCTGCGCCCCCGAGAGCCGGTTGACGAGCGCATTGTTATTGTTACAATTGATGAACCAGATATCACTTATGTCGGGCAGTGGCCAGTGCCTGACGCGGTGCTGGCTAGAGCGCTCAATAATTTGAAGGAACACCAGCCGAGAGCGATCGGCTTGGATCTCTATCGCGATTTGCCGGTGGAGCCCGGTCATCAAGCGCTGGTAGAGGTGTTTAAATCCACACCCAACTTGATTGGCGTCGAGAAAGCGGTTGGGGATAGTGTCGCCCCACCCCCAACTTTGAAAAAGTTAGGTCAAGTGGCACTGGCTGACTTGGTGCTGGATGCGGATGGCAAAGTGCGCCGGGGTTTGCTGTCTGTGCGAGAAGACAGGGGGGAAACGAAATTAAGTCTGGGGGCGACTTTGGCGCTGATGTATCTGCAAGCCGAAGGCATCACCCTCGAGAGGGCTGGTGCCAAAAAGACGCACTTGAAATTGGGTCAGGCGGTCTTTGTCCCTTTTGCGGGAAATGATGGGGGCTATGTTGGCGCGAATGCCGGTGGCTACCAAATATTGCTGAACTACCGGGGACCGCAAACAAGCTTCCAGACTGTTTCGCTCAGGGACGTTTTGGAAAACAGCATACCGCCAAATTTGCTGCGCGACCGCATCGTCCTGATTGGGGCAACTGGGCAAAGCCTCAACGATCTTTTCTTAACTCCCTATTCTAGCAGTTTGCCCAGCAGTCCCGAGCGAACTCCCGGTGTAGTGATTCACGCCAATATAACCAGCCAGATTTTGAGCGGTGCCTTGCAGGGGCGTCCGTTTATCCGGGTTTGGGATGAGCGTGCCGAGTGGCTGTGGGTTTTGAGCTGGTCTTTTATCGGCGCTGCCGGGAGTTGGGCTATCCTAGAAGCGAAGCTGTTCAAAAAGAACGTTTTCTTGAGATGGACATTTCTTGGCATTTGCATTGTACTCGTCGGGGGCAGTCTGGGTATCGGCAGCTTTGTCGCCTTTCTTTTAAGTTGGTGGGTTCCTGGGGTTTCCCCCTTAGTGGCTTTTACCGGATCTGCCATTTGGATTGCCGGCTACCACAGTCGCGAGTTGCAGCGCCAAAGTGAGAAGAAGCTGGCTCAATTCCTAGAAGCGGTGCCGGTGGGGGTGACTGTGGTCGATGCCACCGGCAAAGTCTACTACAGCAATCGCGCCGCAGTGCGCCTGCTTGGCCCTGGAGTCGTGCCTGACGCCAAGAGCGAGAAATTCTCAGAAGTTTACCAACTTTATATTGCGGGAACTGATCGACTGTACCCTCCAGATAAATCCCCCCTCTTGCGGGCGCTCAAGGGCGAAGCTTCCATTGCTAATGATATAGAAATCCGCCAAGGGGACAAGATTATCTCCATCGAGAGTATGGGCACCCCGGTTCTGGATGAGTTTGGCCACATTGTTTACGCGATTGCCGCCTTTCAGGATATCACGGAACGCAAAACAGCCGAAGCCGACCGGGACAAGTTAGTGGAGGACATGTTCGCACTGAATTGCGATTTGGAACTGGCGCTGGACGCTGAAGAACAGCTCACTGATGCCTACGGGCGCTTCGTGCCCCACGAATTTCTTCATTTTCTGGGATACGAAAGCATTACCGAGGCTAAATTAGGCGACTGCGTGCAGCTGGAGATGTCCATTCTCTTTTCCGACATTCGCGACTTCACCACCATCTCGGAAACCATGACGCCGGAAGAAAATTTCAAATTTATCAATGCCTATCTGTCTCGCATGGAGCCGGCGATCTCCGAACATCAGGGGTTTATTGACAAATACATTGGGGATGCGATTATGGCCCTATTTGGCGGCGGGGCTGATCATGCGGTTCAAGCGGGGATTGCCATGCTGCACCGGCTGGCTGAATACAACACCACCCGGGGCAAACCGGGACGCCCGATCATCCAAATTGGGATTGGCATCAATACAGGTTCCTTGATGCTGGGCACAGTAGGAGGGCAAAGCCGGATGAATGGCACTGTGATTAGCGATGCTGTCAACTTAGCCTCCCGCATTGAAGGGCTGACCAAAAATTATGGCGTTTCCCTGTTAATCTCTCACAACACTTTTATGGCCTTAAATAATGCCTCCGATTATGAAATACGCTTGATTGATACTGTAAAAGTTAAGGGCAAATCGGAAATGGTGACTGTCTACGAAGTATTTGATGCTGACCCGCCGGCAGTCAAAGAGGGCAAGTCAGCCACGAGAACAAATTTTGAACAAGCTCTGTTGCTCTACCATATTAAGGCGTTCAGTGAGGCGGCGCAACTGTTTCAACACTGCCTGCAGATTAACCCCGACGATCTAGTGGCTAAAATCTATCTGGAACGCTGTCAGGGGTTTGGGCAAAAATAGGGCCTGATATAGCGTTTCTCATCCTTTGTGAGGTACTGAGAAACCCGGTTTCTTAAAGAAACCGGGTTTCTGGGCCATAGTTCATCCAACCGAGAAACGCTATAATAAGCTGTTATTAGCGTCTCTGCCGACCCCGGCGCTGTCTCGCTTCGTCACTGTTGGCAATTCGTTCGCGGATTTCGCTCAGTGTCGCCCCGTCGCGCAATTTCTTTTTCCAAGTCCTCATCCCATCTCGGTCAGCATTTCGACCGAGGACTTGCCGGTAAATGCGGTTAATCGCATTCTCCGCTTCCTGACTGTCGGCAATTTTTTTGCGCACGTCAAGCAGGGAGTCACCATCTGCCAACTCACCCACCCATGTCCTAATTCCACCGGCATCGGCTTCTCGCCCCAGCACTTCCCGATAGAGATCCCTAATCCTGTCTTGCGCTTCTCGACTGCGGGCGATCTCCTCGCGAATGTCACGAAGCGTCGCACCCCGTTCTAATTTCCTGACCCAATTTCGCAGTCCGCCATAATCAGCATCTCGCTCCAGCACATCCCGATAAATCTCGTTAATGGCGTCGTAAACCTCTTCCTGATCACGCCTTTGAGCAATGAGGCTAGGGCGAATACCGCCCCATTCTTGACTGTCTTGACCTGCAATAAAAAGTCTCGGCTGTGCGGAATTGACAGCTTGAACTGGCGCTGCTAAACTGAGGGTGAAAAGTAGTGCTGAGGTTGCCAAAATATTTCGTCTCATCTTGTCTACCTTGAAAAAGTTTGTAGTTGGGCTTTAGCCCAAAAGTTCGTAGTTGGGCTTTAGCCCAAAAGTTCGTAGTTGGGCTTTAGCCCAAAAGTTCGTAGTTGGGCTTT
>JALOOK010000246.1 GCA_025454445.1 Oscillatoria sp. Prado101
GGCTTGTGGCTACAGGGTGAGCGGGGGGAGACAGTATTTTCTATAGTTGAATCCAGGCAACAGGATTGAAATGGAGGGTACAGGTTTTGTGGAAATTTTTCAATGCCGGTACAGCAGTTTCAGCCGCCACCTTGGCGATCTGTGGTGGAGCGTTCGCGCAAATAGCAGAGCCAGTCGGCCAAACCGGAAAATTCCCACCGGCTCAGCCTCTAACCGCAGAAGCGACGCTGACTGACCCCGTGCCGGTGGGCCAACTGCAGCCACCGGCACCGGCAGCAAAATCCCCAGCACCGCCGAGTGGCCTGCCGGCGATCGCTCCCGCAGCCCCAGTCAGCGCCGCTGAGGTTGCCGGTGCCCCACCGGCACCCGCACCGGCACCGGAATTGCCTTTCTCGGCGACAGCGCCAGAGGTGTTAGAGCCGGTCTTCCCTGACAGCACAGACAGTGACAGCGACAGAATGGCCCAAGTCACCTCCGTTTCCCAGCTGTCCGACGTACAGCCTACCGACTGGGCGTTCCAAGCCTTGCAGAACCTGGTGGAGCGCTACGGCTGCATTGCCGGCTATCCCGACAGCACCTTTTGGGGAAATCGGGCCATGACCCGCTACGAATTCGCTGCCGGTTTAAACGCCTGTCTGGAAAGAATCGTTCAGCTAATTGGTGGAACCCCCAACACGTCCAACTTGGCCACAAAACAAGATTTAGCCCTTCTGCAGCGGCTGACAGAAGAGTTTCAGGCAGAATTGGCGGCACTGCGCGGTCGCGCCGACACCCTGGAAGCACGCACCGCCGAACTGGAAGCCAACCAGTTCTCCACCACCACCAAGCTGCACGGTTTAGTGAATTTTGTGGCCACTGACGCCATCGGCGAAGGGGGTGGCGATAACGTTCCCGTGTTCCAGCAGCGAGTTCGCCTCAGCCTCAACACCAGCTTCACCGGCAAAGACCTGCTCGTCACCCGCATCGCCACCGGCAACAGCCGCGCCCCACAATTTGCAGACACTGTAAGCATTCCGGGCAGTTTCTTCCCAGATTTTGGCACCCGCGAGGGCGTCCAAACATCTCAGTGGTACGGGGATTGGAACAACAGCCAGATTGTGGGCTTGGTAACCCTGCACTACTGGAAACCAATGGGCAAGAAGTTGCTAACCGTTGTTGAAGCTTACGGCGGTATACACGCAGATTACGCCCCCAGTGTCAACCCTTACTTTGAGGACTTTGACGGCGGCAGAACCACTCTGTCGATCTTTGCCCAGAGAAATCCCATTAAGCGCATAGGCGGCGGATCGGGCGTCGGGTTCCTTTACAACCTGAGCAATTCACTGCAGCTCAGTGCCGGCTACTTGGCAGGAGAGGGGTCTATCCCCGCTGCGGGGAATGGTTTCTTTGATGGGGACTCCTCGACCACCGCACAGCTGACCTGGAAGCCCAGCAAGAACCTGGGCGTGGCCCTCACCTACAACCACGCTTACTTTGGCCCGAGCCACTTCGCCTTTGGGGATAACAGCGCTTTCTATGGCATTGCTGGATATACCGGCACCGGCGTCATGTACAACAGATTCCTCCCCTATGCAACGGTGTCCAACTCCTACGGCGGAGAGGTTTTTTGGAAACTCAGCCCCAAATTTGGCATCGGCGGTTGGGTTGGCGCGACCCAAGTCCAGGCGATCGGGGACGGAAATTCCGGCGATGCTGACGTTTGGAACTACGCACTCACCCTCACCTTCCCCGACTTGGGCAAAAAGGGCAACCTGGGCGGTATTGTTGTCGGTGCCGAACCCTACTTGGGCGGTGTTGGGGATGTCCCGCTACACGTCGAGGGCTTCTACAAGTATCAAGTAACAGATAATATCTCAATTACCCCGGGTGTGATCTGGCTGACTGCGCCCAACCAAAACGCCGATAACAAGGACGCCGTTATTGGCACCCTCAGAACCACCTTCGAGTTTTGATTGATGGGAGAACAAAGAGCGATCCTGAAGCGTGAGTATTTTTCCTTATCCCCCATGCCATATTCGCCCTTCCACTCTCTCGTAAAGTTTGAAAGCCTGTTGTGTCCCGCACTGCTCCTCCTTTAATATTGGGTTGGCGGCCATAATTATTAAAAAAATGTTGAGAATACTTGTCAGTTCTGAGAGCAGTGCCATACTGGTAAAAAGGGAGCGAGGGAATTAGGTAAAGCTCAATGTTATCTAGGCAACATTGCAGCGACTGAAACCTCAAGTCCTCTGTGGATCGCTACCTAACAGCAGAAAGGCGTACATCGCTTTTGATCGCAAATTTGCAAAGCTTTTAACTAGGTAAGACAATCGCATGACAAAAAAGATTTTGATTGTACTGTCCGAGTGGGGCTACTGGGGTGAGGAGCTGATTGGCCCCCTGGAAACCTTTGACAAGGCTGGGTATGAAGTCACCTTCGCAACTCCCACCGGCAAGCGTCCTGTCGCTCTGCCTCCCAGCATGGACCCCAACTACATTGACCCACCCCTTGGACGCAGCGTCACTTCCCAGGAAGTAGCGGACAAGGTGAAGGCAATCGATTCCTCAACCAGGCTGGACAACCCGGTGAATATCTCTGAAATAATGCCAGAAATGCCTTATTTCAGCTCCAGCAGCCTGATCCGGGATTTGGAGAGTTATTACAAGGCAATCGACAAGGCAGAAAAGGAGTTCCTGTCGCAATTTGACGCCATGCTGATCGTCGGGGGGAGTGGCCCAATCGTCGATTTAGCTAACAATCAAAGGGTTCACGACATCATCCTCAGCTTTTTGAAGATGAATAAACCCATCGGTGCGGAGTGCTACGGCGTAGCGTGCTTAGCCTTCGCTCGCGAACTGGAAACTCGCAAGAGTATTATCTGGGGCAAGCGCGTCACAGGTCACTGCAAAGAATACGACTACCACGACGGCACCGGCTTTATGGGCACCGACTTCAACATGGGCCCGCCGCCGTATCCCCTGGAGTACATCCTCCGCGACGCCACCGGTCCCGATGGCGCGTACATTGGCAACTTCGGCAAGGAAACGTCCGTGATTGTGGATTATCCTTTTATTACCGGACGCTCAACTCCTGACTCGTATTTAACGGGCGAAAAAATGGTGGAAGCTTTGGAAAAAGGACTGAAGCGGTACGGCTGGTAAACTGTTTGTAGTTGGGCTTTAGCCCCACCCGTTTGTAGTTGGGCTTTAGCCCCGTTTGTAGTTGGGCTTTAGCCCCGTTTGTAGTTGGGCTTTAGCCCCGTTTGTAGTTGGGCTTTAGCCCCGTTTGTAGTTGGGCTTTAGCCCCACAGGGCTTTAGCCCCACAGGGAAAGTAGTTGGGCTTTAGCCCAGTTTGTAGTTGGGCTTTAGCCCCACCGGGCTTTAGCCCTACCGTTGATTTGATAAACCGCTCCTGAGCCATAGACGCGGCAGCGGCTTCCCGCTTTCTTAGGACGCCAAGAGAAGAGAAGGAGAGAGATTGTTGGGGTTGACTGTCACTATTTTTTGGCCGTTAATCTCGATTGTCCGCCCTCAATCTATTCAGTGAGGTTTGAAGCAAAAGTGATAAGCTTTTAGGCTTTTAATCTTCCTATCTGCAAAAGCGGATCAGTACAGACTGCGTTACAAGGCGGAGCATGGATAGAGATAGTGCCAATTAAATGCACAATTCAAACTCAGTTTGAGCAACCGATAAAAATTAACCGACAAGGAAGACAAAATTAATGACTGGAAAAACAGGACGATTCGCGATAATTGAACAGCTGCTTGCGGATGGGATTACCTACATGTTTGGCAACCCCGGCACCGTGGAGCAAGGGTTTTTGGATGCGCTGTGGGAGTACCCGCAGATGAAGTACATCCTCACTTTGCAAGAGTCGATTGCGGTGATGGCAGCAGACGGTTACGCGCGGGCGACGAAAAAGCCGGCGCTGGTGCAGCTGCACAGCACTCCTGGAGTCGGCAACGGCATCGGAGCTCTTTACCAGGCAAAACGCGGTCACTCCCCTCTGGTTGTGATTGGTGGAGATTCGGGGATTAAGTATCAGGCGATGGACGCCCAAATGGCGGGAGATTTGGTGGCAATGGCAGAGCCGGTCACTAAGTGGTCAACGATGGTGATGGATTCCAAATCTGTACTGCGCGTTTTGCGGCGAGCGATTAAAATTGCCACCACTCCCCCAATGGGACCGGTATATGTGTGTCTTCCGCAAGATATTTTAGATGAGCCGGTGGTAGAAGAAGTCTTCCCCACTTCTATCCCTTCCTCCCGCGTAGCGCCAGATGACGGGACAGTTAAAGAAATGGCTGCTATGCTGGCTGCAGCTAGCAAGCCCATGATTTTTATTGGAGACGGGATAGCTTATTCTGGAGCGCAAGAAGAGCTGGCAAAAGTCGCGGAACTTTTGGGTGCGGAAGTGTGGGAGTGCGACAACGGCGAACTCAACATGAGCCACACTCACCCCCTGTATCAGGGAGCCACCGGCCACATGTTTGGCTCCCAGAGTCTTCCGATCCTGCAAAAAGGTGATGTCAACCTGGTCTGCGCCACTTACATTGTGCCAGAGGTTTTCCCCGAACTGGGCAAGGTGTTCGCGCCGGGAGCCAAGGTGATTCATATCGATTTGAACGGGTATGAAATTGCCAAGAATCAGCCGGTTGATATCGGTGCAGTCAGCGATCCGAAACTCACCCTAGGGAAATTGGCAATAGCCTTGGAAGAGATAATGACGCCCGAACAGAAAAGCGCCGCTCAGGCGAGAGTGGCGGAAATCGGCAAAGCCAAGGAAGAAAAATTAGCCAAAGCTTTGGAGGCGGATAAAGCCATCCGGGACGAGGTTCCTTTGCACTTCTCGCGGTTTATGGAAGAGTTCGCGCCGAAATTGCCAGATGATGTTATTATCTTTGATGAAGCGCTCACCTGTTCCCCACCCGTGGTCAGGTACAAGCCGGCAACCAAACCTGAGCACTATTTCCTAACCCGTGGCGGTTCCTTGGGAGTGGGGATTCCTGGAGCGATCGGGGCCAAACTTGCCAATCCCGACAAAACCGTGATTGGCTTCACCGGCGACGGCGGCAGCATGTATACTATACAGGCGCTGTGGACAGCGGCTCGCCACAATGTAGACGCCAAGTTTATCATCTGCAACAACCGCTCCTACCGGCTGCTGCAGCTGAATATCCAGGCTTACTGGAAAGAGATAGGCGTCCCGGAACACGATTTTCCGCTTTCTTTTGACTTGTCGAAGCCAGAAATTCGCTTTGATGAACTGTCCCGCTCGATGGGTGTTCCTGCAGTGCGGGTGGAGAAGCCCGAGCAGATTGGGCCAGCGATTGAGCAGGCGCTGTCGCACAAGGGACCGTTCCTGATTGATGTGGTTCTGGAAGCCAATGTTCGCCCGGATATGATTGGGGTGCGCTGCGGACAGTAGTCTGCTGAATTAACGGCACTAGGCTGTCAAAAGTTCTAGGAAATTCAGGGATGCAGTGTGAGGGGTGAAACAAGAAGCTAGATTTCAATCTTCACCACTCACACCGCTGCTTTCGCGTGTTTGTCTAGCCGTTGCGGCCAATCAACCAAAAACTGATAATCTCTTAAAAGAGGAGTAATTTGTGGCCATAGACTTATTTGACGCTCAGTATTATGCTGCCCAAAATCCGGACTTGGCAGCTGCCGGTATCGATACGGAAGCTGAATTGCGCGACCACTTCCAAAGATATGGGTTGCTGGAAGGGCGGAAATTTTCTGCCTGGGTGGATCTGGACTATTATCGAAATAGCTACTCCGATCTGGAAAACTTTAACTACGCCGACCTATTAAATCATTTGGAAAACAATGGAGTGCGAGAGGGGCGGCGATTCTCACAGGCATTCGAACTCAACTATTACTTAGCAAATAACGCCGACCTCAATCAAGCATTTGGGGGGGACGAAGAGCTAGCATTCCAGCACTTAATAACGCAAGGAATAAACGAAAACCGCGTATTTTTGCGTGGCGAAGATCGAGATTTTTTGAAGGAGTATTTGGCCGATAACCAGGATGTCAATCAATCTGTCGGGGGCTCTCTTGAGGGAGCGCTAGAACACCTAATCACTTACGGTTTTGCTGAGGGACGATCGGGCTCCCAAGAAAGCTTTGGTGCTGAGAACATCGACTTGCAGGTGGTGGGACAAATGTACGAAGCGGTGGGACGGGGTGACTTCACAAGCTTCCAGGACTTGCTGACTGAGGATACAGTTTGGACATTTACTGGAGATACCAGTATAATCCCGTTTGCTGGCCAATGGGAGGGTCGTGACGGCGTACTGGAATTCTTTAGCACGAGAGACGAGGCTGTCACAAGCAATGTCTTCGAGATTCGGGGGTATTTTGAGGGCGAAAACCAGGTTGTCTCCCTGTTACATGAAGAGCTCACAGTCAAGGAAAACGGCAGTGAATATGTGATTGATGTTTATAATTTAATAACGGTGACAGATGGCCAGATATCCCGACTTGAAGCTGTCTTCGACAGCGCTGTCACAGAAGCCGCCTTTTTAGGAGAAAATACGGACGTTGCACAGTCAAGAGACGCACTCACAGGGATGAGGCTGGCTCGCTCGTCAAATGCAGCGGTGACGCAGACAGTTGCGCAACAGGAAAACAATGTACTGGCTTCGGACAGCTTTGGAGATAGCGGACTTTTCGGCTTGTCAGGCGCTGCGACTGCACCGCTGTATACGGGCGTTTCTAATAGCGCTTTAGGGGTGTCGGATTCGTTTGAGTTGCAGACAGCAGAGCAGAATGTTTTTCAGCCGCAGCAGCTATTCCTTCAGTCAGCTCCGATGTTGAGTGTCTAGCTAAGTTTTCCTGTCCAGCACACCGGCATTCCCTTAGATCGAGTGCAGTGCCATCCCCATACTATCTCTGAATTGGGGCATTGGGCGGGCGGAACCTTCGGAGCCGCAACGCTTGCATGCTTGGAATTTGGCATCGAGGCAACATTCCCCAAGGCAGCTTAATTGCGCTGAATTGAAGGGATATGATATTATTGTCTAATATAGCGGTTTTTCTATTATTGAGGGACTGAGAAACCAGGTTTCTTAAAGAAACCTGGTTTCAAAGGGCTACTTCATCCACCTGAAAACCGCTATATACAGGCTAGGTCAGGGAGGTTCAGCTGTGACAGTAGAGTTATTTGATGCCAGTTATTACGCATACG
>JALOOK010000247.1 GCA_025454445.1 Oscillatoria sp. Prado101
AGCCCAACTACGAACTTTTGGGCTGAAGCCCAACTACGAACTTTTGGGCTGAAGCCCAACTACGAACTTTTGGGCTAAAGCCCAACTACGAACCTTTTTGGGCTGAAGCCCAACTACGAACCTAGGGGCTAAAGCCCAACTACGAACTTTTGGGCTGAAGCCCAACTACGAACCTAGGGGCTAAAGAAGTAGGCACTTAGGTTAGGACAAGGGGTTTAACATGATGTAGGGGCGGGTTCATCCACAACCTGTACTACACAGCTACAACACCGATAAACCCGCCCCTAACCTCTGATATAGCAGCAGATCATATTGGGCCATCAGTGTCCTAACCAATATGACTGCTGCTATAAAGCCCAACTACGAACCTAGGGGCTAAAGCCCAACTACGAACCTAGGGGCTAAAGCCCAACTACGAACCTAGGGGCTGAAGCCCAACTACGAACCTTTTTGTGCTAAAATTAAGTATACATCAATATTCTGGAAAAATAGGTCATTTTCTAGATTACGCACCGACACTGTTTCTGATCGGCTTCTCACCCAAGCTTCGATGTCAGTCGCTGCGAGTTGGGCGACTCGCTCCCCTTCATTCATGCTATATATCACAGCTACTACTGTGTGACTTATTCCTACCAGTCTGGCTGCTCGGCTCTCGTTTAATTATCAAGACACCGGCAGCCTGCGGGCGGTAAATAGCAGCCTGTTTAGCGACCTCTTTTATCAACCTTTTCAATTAATTCAGACGCCATCTCAATCGCTAAATTGATAAGAATCTGCTCCCTTTCCCCTCTCACCCCATCATCACTGTAGTTTGGGTAAACATGCGGGTTCGCTAGCAGTCCCGCTAACAGCTGTGATGCGACTTGTTTTACTTCTTTTATGTCCATACTTTTTCCTCTCCAAAATACAGATGCGGGCAATTTATCTGGCGGCGCACAGTAGAAGGATGATTGAACTTTTTGCACTCATCCAAAACCCTCTTTTACTCCCCCTCCCCGCAGGCGGGGAGGGGGTTGGGGGGTGGGGTTACTCCCGCAATTGTGCAACGCCATTTATCTTTCGCTTTCCATCCTCTTCAGTACCAGCTGAAGCCCGTTCCGCGCGGGAGCCAAAGCAGCCGCTTTATCTCCCTTGGTGACGGGATAGCGCTTCCCTCTCCCCATGCGGAGAGTAGACCACAGGAAGCGATTATAGACTCATTTTGCTTTCGCTATCGCCATTTTGCATTAATCCTTAACATTTACCAGCACGCTCAGCAGCAATGCACCGCACCTGCAGTACAGCCAGCCGAACATCACTAGGAATATATGCCACGTCGGTGACATGCCCACACCCTGTCCCACACGCCTAGTGCATCCAGTTTACATCTACCACAGGTTGCCAACGGCCAGACTGCAGTCCCAGACCGGCGCGTTCTGAAAGCTGCCGGCTGCCACACTCCAAGCTGATTGTGCTATCATTGAAAAAGCTTAAATTTATCGCACAAATTTAGGCAGCAATTTCAGGCATTTGTCCTGTGATATTTATCAAAAAAAAGGCCATATTTTAACCCAAAATCCTGATTTTGTAGTCCGCGTATTTATCGGTATTTTGAAATAGCTAGCCTTATAGTAATTGAAAATAATTTGAGAAAAATCTCTCTTTCCTTGGCGCAGCGTCTTGGCTGTTTTTAAAACCTAAATCAACTCTAACCGCTCTATACCCATTTGCTTGACTACCGGCACGAAAAATAAGAAACCGGGTTTCTCAAAGAAACCCGGTTTCTGGAACATCGCACTACAGCTAAAGCAAAGCTGCTGAAATCAGCAACCAACAAAAAACCCCCACAAATGGGGGCCTGAAAAAGTGCTATAACCTCATTGCAGCACTGCCGGCACTACTATTTGGGCAGATTGTTGCAAGCATAGGCATCCATTAAGTATGCCGGCTCCCGCAGACTGTAATCAATCTTGGTTCCCGTAACAGACTCAGCCAGCTTCTCAAAAGAGTCAGAATTCCAGTTCCGCATGTGGATAGGCTTCGACTGCTCACCTCGGAAATAGGCTTGTGTGCCCAGCACCGCAACCGCAACCCAACCGACGACAAACAGCATAATCACGACAGCCATTGCTTCTCTCTCCTAAACTTTTGTTTCTTTATGTAAATAAATGTAACAAGTGCTTGCCAAGAGCGTCAAGGGGGTATAAAGGCGTGAAAACCCGTCAGCGGGGTGGGGAACGCCGCACCGGCGGGCGGTAGGGTGGGTGGAGCCCTGGTGCCAGCCGAAATGCAAGAAACCCGGTTTCTTCCAGAAACCGGGTTTCTTAAGCCACTTGGCGGGAGGTGCTGGCATTCCCCCTAGCGCAGCAGCACCCTGCGGGAAGGCAAAAAGCCTACTGCACGAGCAGGCGGGGAGTCGGGGTTGCACAGTAGAAGGATGATTGAAACTTTTTACACGAGAAGGACGCGCTTTCGCGTCCCGCAACGCTTACGAAAACCCCTTCTTGCCTCCCCCTCCCCGTACACGGGGAGGGGGTTGGGGGGTGGGGTTCATCCGACTTTCTGTGCAACGCCGGGGAGTCAGGGTTGTCTAGTTGCGATCTAAATCATGGTTGATGTTAATCAACATCACAAACAGTTGTGATTAAAATCACAGGTGCCTGCTGGGGTTTTTGCTAGTGTGTGTCTAGAGATAATCATTGTTTTTCTCCGCAGTACCGATAGTGTCGGACTGCGTTTTATTTTTTACGCCTCTGTGCGAATTGTCAACTGACCTGAAAGAAACCCGGTTTCTCGAAAAAACCGGGTTTGTTAACCGTGTCAGCCGGTGCTACTGCTCTGGATTGACCGGCGCTTTCGTTTGCCCACCGGCACGGTTAGCAGATTTGGCCGCTGCAGCCACCTCCAGTTGCTTGTCTTTCATCTGCAGCAGTTCTGGGAGGGTGACAAATTTATATCCGCGCTTCTTGAGCTCAGCGATGATTGGGGGTAAAGCCCGCACCGTGGCAGAGTGTTCGCCGCCGCCATCGTGCATCAGCACAACACCGCCAGACTGGATGTTATTAAGCACAGTGCTGGCGATTTGCTCCGAGCTCGGATGCCAGAACTCTCGACTGTCAGTAGACCAGATCGCCACCGCCATTTTTTGTTTTTGGGCCCAGGCAGCAAACCCGTTATTCAGTAAACCTCCCGGCGGGCGGAACAGGGAGGTTGTGACGCCGGTAATCTTGTAGATAAGTGCCGCCGTGCTGCCAATTTCCTTGGCTGCAGTGGACTGGTCCACCGGCTCGTACCGGTGGTTCCAGGTGTGGTTGCCAATAGCGTGACCTTCAGCAACAACCCTGCGGGCAATGTCCGGATATTTTTGCAGGTGCCGCCCGATCCAGAAAAAGGTGGCCTTGATGCTGTTCCGCTTGAGAATGTCCAGTACCGCCGGCGTACTTGGCCAAGGGCCGTCATCAAAGGTGAGGGCCACGACCTTTTCCTGAGCGCTGACATTCAAGCGATAGACGATTTGCCCCTGAAAGCGAGCCGGCACTGGAAACGTGACAGAGTTCGCTTTTTCTTTCTCTATGGTTGCGAGCGCCAGCGTGAAGCCCTTAACCTGCTGCTCGACAGCCGGTTTTACAGCAGGGATTGCTGCGATATTTTCGGCACCGCCGGTGAGGCGGGTTGCTGGCAAGTTCACCCCCTGAGCGGGGGGTGAGTGTGCCGGCACGATGATGCCGAGGACGAAACTGCTCAGTGCCGCACCCAGAGTTAGGAATCCTTTGTGCTGCCAAACTAGCGATTGGATATCTGCCACGCCATCTCTCCTGGCACATTAGGGTAGATGCACGCTAACTATACAGCAGCTGAGAACTTTTGTTGGTAGCAGCTAACAATCTTATCCACAACTTCCTCAACGCTCAAACCATCGGTTTGGATTTCAATGGCGTCAGGTGCTTTTTGCAGGGGTGCCACAGCGCGGGTGCTGTCCAAGCGATCCCGCTCGGCGATTTGCGTCTGCAGCCCTTCGATACTGACAGCGCCCAGACCTTGCTGCTGCATGTCTTGCTGGCGGCGTCGCGCTCGTTCCCCCACGGAGGCGGTGAGAAAAATCTTGACATCCGCATCGGGAAAAACGTGGGTGCCAGTGTCGCGCCCTTCCGCCACTAGCCCGCCCTTTTGACCGTAAAGCTGCTGCTGTTTGACGAGTAACTGGCGCACAGCCGGCTGAGCGGAAACCGCTGACACTTGAGAAGTCACGGAGGGAGAGCGAATCGCCCCGGTGACATCACAGCCATTAACCTGTATTCTAAATTCAGAATCGTGGGGTTCATATTCAATCTGGCAGCGGGCAACCGCCTCAGCCACTGCAGCTTGATCATCAATGGGGATGCCAGATTGGAGGACGAGCCAGGTGACAGCCCGGTACATTGCGCCGGTGTCGAGATACAGCAGCCCCAGCTTGCTGGCCACAGAGCGGGCTACGGTGGACTTGCCGGCACCGGCAGGGCCATCTATAGCGACTACCGGCTTGCGCTCGCGCAGCACAATATTGTCAATTAAGCGAGTGGAACCGATGCGGGCGGCGACTGCTAGCAGCCCGACATCATCAATAGTATCTAAAGACATTAGAGTAGTGGGGTGTACCAATTCAACATATTCCAGCCCGACGGCTGGCACTGTAGCCAGCTCGGCTTTCACAGCTGCAATAATAGCAGTGCCGGTGCGCTTCCCTGCCTGAAAGGCTTTTTCGGCTCGCTGTAAACTACGATACAGCACCGCTGCCCGCTGTTTTTCCTCTGCAGTCAAATATTTATTGCGAGAGCTGCACGCCAGTCCTGACGCCAAGCGCACGATTGGGCAGGGGACAATCTCCACCGGCAGATTTAAATCGGCCACCAGCCGCTGGATAATGGCCACCTGCTGGGCGTCCTTTTGGCCAAAATAGGCGCGGTCGGGCTGTACGAGGTTGAAAAGCTTGGTGACGATGGTGGCGACGCCCTGAAAGTGTCCCGGTCGAAAGCGCCCGCACAGCACGGATGTCATGGCTTCAGGCGGTTGGACAGAGGTGGTGGAATGTTGATTTTGGGATTGCGGGTGTTGGGGCGGCTGTCCGTAAATTTCCTCCGGGGTGGGGGCAAAAATCACATCCACGCCGGCTTCCTGACAGAGGTGCCGGTCTTGTTCCAGGGTGCGGGGGTATTTTTGGAAATCTTCCCCCAGGCCAAATTGCAGGGGATTGACAAAGATACTGACGATGACAACAGCGTTCTCTTGTCTTGCCCTTTGAATCAAACTTAAATGGCCGGTGTGCAGCGCTCCCATTGTGGGGACAAAGCCCACAGTCTGGCCCAGATTTGGCCTGGGCCGGTGCCGGTCTAAATAGCAGCGCAATCCAGCAACCGTAGTAAACAGGCGCACCGTATCCCCCGAGTGTTTGCTTGAATTTCTCTGCTGTCAGTATATTCCCAGAAAGTAAACACTCGGGGGATGGGGGATGGGGAATGGGGCGTGGGGAAGGCTTTGAGCCATTCCGGAACGCGCGGCGGCACCCTGCGGGAAGGCGTATAGCCTGCCGCAGGAGAATCTGACAATGCCCAAATTCCCAAATGCTGGTGTCGAGAAATCTGCAAAACCCAATTAGCGTGCTCCTACTTGGCAGTGACTGGGTTCTGAGAGCCGAGAATTTCCAGGCTCACCCGCGCCACGCCGGTGTCGAGCATGCCAAGCACCTCGGCGGCGGCGGCGGACAGGTCAATAATCCTGTTGCCAACGTATGGCCCGCGATCGTTAATCCGAACGATAACCGAACGACCGTTATCCAGGTTGGTGACTCGCACGCGGGTTCCGAACGGCAATTCGGTGTGGGCGGCGGTGAGGGCGTTCTGGTCGAAGATTTCGCCATTGGCGCTGAGATTGCCGTGAAACCCTGGCCCGTACCAGGATGCTAAGCCGGTCATGCGGTACAGGACTGGCCCGAGGGAAATGTCGTTGGATGGGCTGCTGGTGGGGGTGGCGGGCTTTGGCATTCCTGGAATGGCAGCCAGGGGTGGGGCGTTGCCGAGGAGTCGCCGCAGCCGGTTGGTGGCTTGCAGTGCGTCCTCTGCAAGGTTGCGGGTTGTGTCTGGCAGAATGGTGTTACCGTCGATGGCGACTAATGCTTGGCCATTCACCTCGATTGTGTAGCGTTGGCCCCGGGCGTCGGGGGTGACGGTGATCGTACTGGCATCTGCGCTGTCCCGATTCAGCTGGTTAATTTTGGCCGCCACCTCACTGGCCCGCCAAACGGGATCGTCCTGCTGGGGCTGGTTTGCCGGGGCACTGGGGGAGACAGCCGGTTCTGTGGCACTATCCTCTGTTTCCCCGATCTTGGTGCCATTGGCCTCGTCGGCGTCACCGACTCTGGAACTGACAAACATCAAAACGGGTATGTTGCGCAGATAGAGTGTGGCTGCGGGTCGCCCCGCCCATTGGTGCGGGTGAATTTTGGCAATCGCTGCGGCTTCTTCGTCCGCTCTGACTTGCGACTGGTACTGGCCCACCTTAACTGGAGTTGGCGGGACAGCGCCTGAGGGGGTGGAAGGCCGGGTGGAGAAGCCTTCCTGGGACGTTTTTGCCGTTAGCGTCTTGGCCTGGGTGACATTGGCCTTGGCGCTTTGGTCAGCTGCCTGATTTTGTGCTGCTTGACTGTTGGTCTGCGGCCCGCATGCTGTCACCAGCAAAGCACTTGTTAGGCTAATCCAAACTCTTTGATGCATAGGTTCAGTGTGAAAAGCGATAGGAAATCGAGCTTTGATCTGTTTTGGTGGGCTGCACCAAGCTGTTAGATGCACCGGAAAATATCGGGCTCGTTCCGTGTTCACGTTTGTTTTGGCGATTGGAATAGAGTAGCACGAAGCTTTGACATTGGAGATCGCTTTGGCGCTGATTTTTCCACACCTGGGCAGCTAGTGGAGATTTTAAGAAAGCCCAAAATGCTTGGCTGTCAGGATTTTTATAGGTTTTGGCCTCAGTCAAAATTTCATGAAAAATTTACATGAACTTGACAAAATTGTTGTTTTGTGGTAAGAGAAATGAGGTTGATTGTTGATTGTTGATTGTTTATTGTTGATTGTTCACTGCTCAAAAGAGACGGAGTTTGGGGGATGGGGCATGGGGCATGGCGGCGGGAGTGGGGCATGGGGCATGGCGGCGG
>JALOOK010000248.1 GCA_025454445.1 Oscillatoria sp. Prado101
CTGCCGTGTATACAGATATATTATCCGTTAAATAAGTCATCCGGTACAGGGATCTGGCGCAATTTAGCCAAAGCGCCCGCTGACGTATTCCTGGGTTGATTCCTTAGAAGGATTGTGGAAGATAATCTGCGTCTCGTCGTACTCCACGAGATAGCCGATTCGCCCGCCCTTCTCAGTCGGCTCAACATTGAAAAAGGCCGTCATATCCGACACCCGAGAAGCTTGCTGCATGTTGTGCGTCACGATCACAATCGTGTATTGCTGCTTGAGTTCGTGCAGCACCTCCTCAATCCGCAGCGTCGAAATCGGGTCAAGGGCAGAGCACGGCTCGTCCATGAGAATCACGTCAGGCTGAACCGCCAGCGCCCGGGCAATGCACAGCCGCTGCTGCTGGCCCCCAGAAAGGGCCAAACCACTTTGCCGCAGTTTATTTTTAACCTCGTCCCAGAGGGCGGCTTGGCGGAGCGAGCGCTCCACCAACTCATCCATATCCCCCTTAAAGCCATTAATCCGGGGGCCAAAAGCGATATTGTCATAAATCGATTTTGGGAAAGGGTTCGGCTTTTGGAACACCATGCCAATCCGACGCCGCACTTCCACCGGATCGATTTGGGGGGCGTAGAGGTTTTGACCGTGATAGGAAACCTGACCTTGGACTCGAAAACTCTTGATCAGGTCATTGAGCCGGTTGTAGCAGCGCAGCAGCGTGCTTTTGCCGCACCCCGAAGGCCCAATAAAAGCAGTGATGCGATTTTTGGGGATATCTAAAGAAACATCCCGCAGCGCTAAGAAGTTCCCGTAGTAGACGGACACATTCTGGGCCCGCAAAACGGTTTGAGTTTGATTTAGAATCCGAGTTTTAGAAGTCATAAAATAGTTGCATTCGCGCCTTGCAGTTGAGAGCGACATCAGCCCAGCAGTCTGGAGCGGGCACGCTACTTGTCTGGGGAAGATGGGAGTCAGTCTCAAAATACGGCGGCTAGCTGTGGCAGTGATTTACAAAGGAAAGTGTTCTGTCGAGTGCCGGTGGAAACGGTAATCCCATCCGCCGGCAGTGGCAGTTGAGATGTACAGACGCCACATGTCGCTTCTCTACAGTTGTGCGGAAAAGGAGATCCTCAAACCCTGTTAGCATATTAACGACATCTGGCTGTATCCATTATTGCATTATCTGCGGCTCCTGAGATATTAAAAGCTGCCCCCTCAGAGCTTAATTTTTACTCAACAAACAAACACGCTTCATCAATAAACTTTCCGAGCCGTTGCCCAGCGAGCCACCGCACTGGTAATCAGAACCAGGAACACCAGGACTAGGGAAGCCGCCCAGGCTAGCTCCTGCTGATTTTTAAAAGGAGAAGTGGCGAAATTATACACCAAAACTGCCAAAGAAGGCGTGGGCGCGGACAGAGAAGCAGGCCAAAACTGGGCGAACAGCGCGGTAAACAGCAGGGGTGCGGTTTCTCCAGCGGCGCGAGCGATAGCCAAAGTCGTGCCGGTAACAATTGCAGGCATTGCTGCCGGCAGCACCACGAACGCCACCATTTGGAAATTGGTAGCTCCAATGCCCAGCGCGGCTTGCCGGATCTCTAGCGGGACTAACTTCAGCGATTCCTCTGTGGCTCGCACAATAATCGGCAGCATCAAAATCGACAGGGCAAACCCCCCAGCCCATGCCGAGAAAGTTTTGGTGAGCAGAACCACAACCCCATAAGCAAAGACGCCCACAATAATAGAGGGCACGCCACTGAGGACATTGGTGGCGAAGCGAATCCAGTATGCCAGTTGAGTGTCGGAGGCGAACTCGTTTAAATACACCGCTGCCATAATCCCAAAAGGAACGCTGAGCAGTGTGGCAATTCCCACCATGATCAGAGTGCCAACAATGGCATTGCCAAAACCGCCTCCCTCCACCATTGGCGGCGGCGGAAGTTCCACAAACAAACTGGGGCTGAACCGGCTGAACCCCTGGACAATGACGTAGGACAGTACCGCCAGCAAAGGCAGCAGCGCAATAGCAGCGCACAGATAGCACAAGCCGGTCATCACTATCCCGAAAAGGGTTCGCGGAGAGGTGGGAGAGCGGGTTAAACCGCTGACAGCAGACCCAGAAGAGGTCGTATTTTGGGAGCTATTCATATCTTGTGACAAGTAACAGCAGGCAATTGAGAGAAAGAAACCGGGTTTCTGGCTTTTGATCCCGGAACTAACCGCCGCCCGTATAAAGAAACCCGGTTTCTGCCCAAAGCCGCTAAATCCGCTGGACTCGCTGAATCAGCAACTGAGCAAGAATATTGATTAGCAGCGTCAGGGCAAACAGAATTAAAGCCGCGTACATCAGTGCGGAGACTTGCAAACCGCTGGCCTCGGCAAATTGATTTGCCAGCAGAGAAGCGATGGTGTTGGAAGGAGCCAAAATAGATAGATTAATATTGTTGGCGTTGCCAATCAACATGGTCACCGCCATCGTTTCGCCCAAAGCTCGCCCCAGGGCTAGCATGATTGCGCCCACAATACCAGAAAAGGCAGCCGGCAGTAAAATCTGGAAAATTGTCTCCCAGCGGGTTGCACCTAAGCCGTATGAGGCTTGCCGCAGATCCGGAGGCAGGGAAATCAGGGCATCCCGGGAGATAGCGGCAATCGTCGGCAGGATCATCACCGCCAGAACCACGGCTGCCGGCAGCATCCCCGGACCTCGCAGCGGCGTGCTGAAAATCGGCAGCCAGCCGACAGACTCATTCAGCCACGCTCCCACCGGCTTTAACAGCGGAATCAGGACAAAAATGCCCCAAAGTCCGTAGACGACGCTGGGAATGGAGGCTAAAAGTTCTACCAGCAGCACCACTACAGCGTTAATCCGTGGGGGCAAAAAGTCTTCGCTGAGGAAAATGGCCACCCCTACGCCCACCGGCACTGCCAGCAGCAGGGCAATCAGGGAGCTGACCACTGTACCGTAGATCTGGGGTAGCGCCCCGTACTCGTCTTTGACAGGGTTCCAGCTGCTGCTGAAAATGAAATCGGCACCAAACTCTTGAATGGCCGGGGAAGCCTGGATCGCCACCTGCACCGTCATCCAGATTAAGATGCCGGCTACCGCCAGCGCAAACAGCTGCGTGAGCCGAATAAACCCCCCATCGAGTGCCCGCCTCAATCCGGAGTTGGACTGGAGGGCTTGCTGAGAGTCTCTTCTGACTGAATTCATGATTATCGCCAATCAACTCTGCAGCCCATTTGCTATCCGTGGGATGAGTGGCCACTTATAGAGGGGCTGCCTATCAATAATACCGGCTGGCGCTCTCTGCTGAGTTAAGGGCAGATTAAGATCGGCTGCGGGGGGAGATGATATGGGGTCAATACCCACCTTTTCTGGAGCGCTGTGGAGAGAGGGCGGGAATATTCCGTTAGATTGATTTATTTTTTTTATGAACCGCGCCCGACGCGCCCGTGCGCCAAGAAAGAAGAGGGAAGAGGATGAGGATGGAAAGGTTAATAGGGGGAATTGACCGGATAGGAGAGGGGGGGTGCGGGGGGAGCTTTTGTGGGCTGTGAGGCTTGACGGTATTTTAAGGCAGGTTTTAGGGCCCGCCCGGGCGGGGGTGAGAGAAGCGCCTGCTGGAAGGCACGGAGAGCGATGGAGAGGGGTGCCGGTGGGTCAATCCTCTATTGTAAGTGATAAAATGCCAGCAATTCAGTCACTGTATCAAAGGGCAAAACGTGGTTCAAGCACCGCTATCAACTTCGTGCCATCCGCCAAAAGCTGATTTCTCTGATCTGGGGGTCGCGCCGCTGGCGGGTTGTTCTGAGCAGCTGCTTTTTGGGCTGGCTCAGCTGGCTGACCGGATTGTCAACGGCTACCGCATTGATCGAGAGGAAGCGCTGGCACTCACCCAGATAGAGGGTGAGGAGAATATTTTGCTGCTGTGCGCTGCAGCTGACCGGGTGCGGCAAGCCTGTTGCGGCAATACGGTGGATTTGTGTTCGATTATTAATGTTAAGTCCGGCAATTGTTCGGAAAATTGCGGCTTCTGCTCTCAATCGGCTCACCATCCGGGTATGGATTCGCCGGTTTATGGGCTGAAATCGACTGAGGAGATTCTGGCTCAGGCTAAGGCGGCCTCGTCGGCGGGGGCTCGCCGGTTTTGCCTGGTGTCGCAAGGACGGGGTATTAAGTATGGCAGTCCGAAATCGGCTGAGTTTGAGCGGATTCTGGAAACTGTGCGCCTGATTGTGGCGGAAACGAGTATCAAGCCTTGCTGCGCTCTGGGCGAGGTGACGCTGGAACAGGCGCAAGCGCTTCGAGATGCCGGTGTGACGCGCTATAACCACAATCTGGAGAGTTCGGAGAATTTTTTCCCGAATGTGGCGACGACGCACAGCTGGCAAGATCGGGTGGGGACGGTTAAAAATCTGAAGGAGGCTGGGATTCAGGCTTGCACCGGCGGCATTCTGGGGATGGGGGAAAGTTGGGAAGATCGCGTGGATTTGGCCCTAGCCCTGCGGGATCTGGAAGTGGAATCGGTTCCGCTCAACCTGCTCAACCCCCGCGCGGGCACTCCTTTGGAAAATCGCCCCAAACTTGACCCCTATGAGGCTCTCAAGGCGATTGCCATTTTTCGCCTGATTTTGCCGGAACAGATTATCCGCTACGCTGGCGGGCGGGAAGCGGTGATGGGCGAGCTGCAAGCTCTGGGGCTGAAAGCCGGTATCAATGCCATGCTGGTGGGCCACTATCTGACGACTCTGGGCCAACCGCCAGAACATGACCGCACGATGTTAGAATCACTGGGACTCCAGGGTGGAGAAGCGCCGGTTCCCGGACAGCTGCGCGCCCGCAGGCTTTGAAATTTGAGAGTTTCGATGGGTTCAAAGTCCAGAAAGACACCGCCGGTGAACAGTTCTGTTAAAGGGGAAAACCCCTTTTTCCCAATCCACTTGTCTCCGACTCTGGAATTGCTGTGGGCTGTGATTGGCTTGCTGCTGACTGTTGGCTGCACGTTTCTCAAAGCCTCTATTGCCAGCCCTTTCTGGGATTGGTGGCCTTCGGGGATTCACACTCAATCTCTGGGCATCACTTTTCAAATTGGTGCGGTGCTGCTGACCGGCTGTATGGGGGGCAAAAATGCCGGTGCGCTCTCCCAAATTGCCTATCTGGCACTGGGGTTGGCGGGCATGCAGGTGTTTACTGACGGTGGCGGTTTCGGCTATCTGGCCAAACCTACTTTTGGCTATTTGCTGGGCTTTGTTCCGGGAGCTTGGGTGTGCGGCTGGCTGGCTTTTCAAACCCCCCGCCGGCTGGAGTTTCTTGCTTTAAGCTGTATGATTGGCTTGCTGGTAATTCATCTGGCCGGTTTGAGCGCTCTGGCGCTGAAATTCTCGTTTAATGAAGACTTGCTGCTGCCGGCTGCCGTTACCTATTCGCTAGATCCAATGCCGAGCCAGCTGGCGGTTGTCTGCGCTGTTACAGTGCTGGCTTTTGTCTTGCGCCTGCTAATGTTTTATTAAGCGCTCACCGCCGCGCTTCGGCAGGCATGAATGTCACCCCAGTTAGGGTTTTCTGCTGGAAATCGCTGCCACAATCGGTAACAATTTTTGACAGTAATTTCCGGTGTTTTCAGACAATGTTAATTTTTGCCAAAAGTGCTAAAAGAGAGTAAGGAAGATAGTTGTGATTATAATAGAATAAGCTGTCGCATGTTTGTAGTAGGGGCGGGTTCACCAATATCTGATAGCGAAGCGATGCGCGGCACGCGCATTACTTCGTAGAGACATTTTAGGTAAACCAGCCCCTACCGGCCCTACCGGCGGGCCCTTAAGGAAGGAGCGCATAATTTTCATATTTGGCGGTGTGCGCAGTTACGAAGTGAATGCCTGGAAGGGGAATGAGGGAAAAACTGGCCTATAATAACCTGTGGGGCAGTGAAGGGTCGTTTCCAGGGGATGCCGGTGCCAAACGTGAGATGCAAAAGACTAAATTAAAAGAGAGAAACTCTTGATGCGAATGCGCATTAAAAATCGCCTGTTCTGGGTGGCTGCCACAGCCAGCCTGATTCTAGACCGGCTTAGCAAATACTGGGTCGTGCAAAATTTTCAACTGGCCGATACATGGCCCCTGTGGCCAAATGTCTTTCACTTCACTTATGTCACCAACACCGGCGCGGCATTTAGCCTGTTTAGCGAGGGGGGGAGTTGGCTGCGCTGGCTGTCGCTGGGAGTGAGTTTGGTGCTGATGGCGTGGGCTTGGTTTGGCCCCAACTTCAATCGCTGGGAGCAGGCGGGGTATGGATTTATATTAGGGGGAGCGCTGGGGAATGGCATAGACCGGTTCGCTGAGGGGAAAGTGGTGGATTTTCTCGATTTTCGCCTGATCCGATTTCCGGTGTTTAACTTGGCGGATGTGTTTATCAATGTCGGCATTGTCTGCCTGCTGATCGAGGCATTCTGGCAAGCGCCGTCAGCAAAGCGACGGCAGTGAGGCCAATTTGAGATAATGTTACTGCCCTCACAGGTGGAAAAATCCCGAAAAGCTGCTTCTCGGTGGCGGAGGCGGACGCGGGAGGATTAGGATCTCTCGAAGACACCGGCTGCGGTATGGCAGTCTGAGGCCATCAATTGCCAGCGCGTGTCTGGAAAAGCTCGGTGAGCTGTAGTTGCTGCCAGAAGGGCATCAATGCCGGGTGCAACTTTGGCAAGACTGGGCCATCTAATACTTGAAAACCTATTTGCATTTGGCGCATGAATTCACCCCAGCCCCCTCAACAGCCGAACCCCCAACAGCCGCGGACGATCTTCAACACTATCGCCAAAGCGGTGCAGACGTTCGCCAATGTGAATTTCGCTCAGCTGGCACTCAAGCCCAATGCCAGGGTGGCAGAACTGTGGGTGTTCGATGCCGGTACGGGATCGCAAGAGAAATATCCGCTGTTGGGAGAGCGATACCTGCTTGGGCGCAGTTCCAAATCCTCCGATATTGTGGTGCGCAACCCAGTTGTCAGCCAGACTCACCTGTCTCTGACGCGGGACAGTGGCAATCCCAACGCGCCGTTCATGATTAGAGACGAGAATTCTACTAACGGCATTTATAAATGCAAGCGGCGGATTACCTCTATGGCGCTGCGCCACGGCGAGGTCCTGACGCTGGGGC
>JALOOK010000249.1 GCA_025454445.1 Oscillatoria sp. Prado101
GGTTGGAAAAGCTTCACGTCTTCATTTCTCGCATTGACGGCACGATTCCAGAAGTCCTCCAGTTTAAGAAATTCTTCAGATGACTTATCAGCCCTCGCCAATCGGGGATTAACTTCAAAAGTAATCCGCCTTGTCGCCGAACCATAGTTGTGCCCGGAAAACGGCACGAAAAACTGCCGTGTCCTGGCGATCTGCTCCTCAATATTCAAAAACGCCTTCCAAACTTGCAGCTGTTGTTCTGTGGGCACATGCTCGCCGCACACCGGCATTTTTTCCATGCGTGTAAGTGCTGAGCGCGGCACACCGAGTCCAGACTGGTGACTTGAGAGCAGGCAAATGCGGGACAGCACAGCAAAACCATCTGATTGTCCCTTGTCTTGCGGGACTAAACGAGCGGACAGCAACCGCAAACCGCGATATCCATCTGAGGACACAACTGCTATCAAGCTCAAAGTTTTTCCTCGCTCCTCAAGCAGTGCCGGCAAGTCCACATCTTCCATATCTGTCGCGATTGTGAGTTCCCATTTCTCTTCGCCCGGATCTTGCCCTTGTCCCTTGCGGCGCACATAGAAGAGTGCTGGCTCCTCTTCTAATATCTCAGACATTATCTCTTCTGCCCGATTCCGGCGATCTGAGAATTCGGCATAGCGTTCAAGAGCAGCTTTGCCATCGATCTCGCGGATAAGATTATCTATCCCCTTGTCCCCGACAAACCGATAGCCCCAATCTTCACAACCTAACCCCCCCAACCCGTCTTCTCTAGTCGTGAAGGCGTCTTTTCTTGCGTCTGAAGTTGGGGGAGAGGTGTTTTTGATTTTTCCCGCAACCCCAATCTCTCGGATTCCGTCAGTCGCCCCCAAAAAGATGGCACCGGCCAGATTTGTCCCCGCCGGCACATCTCTGGAATTCAGCACAACCTCCAGATTCTGCAACCCCGGTGACAGCTGAGAAGTCCTCACCTGCAACCAGCCCAAATCGCACAAAACCTCGCAGGGTGCGCCCACTTGCACCGGCCAAGAACGTTCCACCTGCCGATTTGTCTCTATCTCCCCAAAATCCAGCACTGCCGGTATGTCCCAACTCGCTCCTTCCCACTGGACATTTGGCGCTACCCCCCGCAATTTTACCTGATTCAGGATAGGGGAAGTGCCCCCACCGGCAGACAGCACCACAGCGCCGGTGTCCCCGCCCACAGTCCGCTCAATTGCCAAATTTTCCAGCCGCACCCCAGGCACTTTCACCACCAGCGCCGGCTCATCAACTGCCCAAATCAACGTATTTGTGCCGGTGCCGCGAACCGTAATAGATTTGTCGATTGTGAATGGCCCTTCGTAATTTCCCGGCGTCAAGGCAATCTCGTGCCCATCTCGAACAATTTCTAGCAAATCGGCAAAATTAGAGGGATCTGCGGGGAAGGTTGGCATGGGTGCTCCCTAAGAGGTGATGGGTTGATGGTGATTTTTTTAGAATAACACCGCCCAATTGCTCTTGTCAAGATAAATTCCAAATTTTTTCCGCACACCTGACTCGCCGCGCCGCAAGGAGTGCCGGAACAGCAGCTTTGTCCTCTCACCGGCAGTTGTGCCGATAATGATGCCGGCAAACTTTCTTTCGGGCTGGGCTCTCTCTTGCACCATTCTCAATAAGCCGCTTGTTCCAGCCAAGTTCCCTGCCGGTTTAGGCGTAGCCACAGGCGAGACGCCTGTGGCCCCCCTATGAGACGCAGTGCCAGAACCGCAGCCACAAGCGTCTCGCCCGCTCTTCGCCCCAAGCTTCCACCGCCCAGCACCGCCCAAGCATTTCTCATATCAGTGCGGTACATTTTGACGGGTACATTTTTACTGGTACGCCCTCTATGCGGTAGAGACGCAATAAATCGCATCTCTACAAGAGGAACATCTATGGAACCTGTCAGGAGAGGTTGTGTACTTGGAATATTACAGCCGCTTGCCCGCACATCTGATTTTGCTCATCTAAGACATTCCAGACAATAACGTCTTCCACAAAGAAGCGCTTCCCCGTACTGGAGATCCGCACGCCCCGATAGTTGCTAACAAAACCTTTGCTTGCAGTTTCAGCGAGGATGCGATATCGCTCCTCCTGCTCCACCGGCTCAGCTGTCTGACGGGACGGCATCCGCGTAAATTGCTCCCAATCAAGCTCCCACAATTCAAGCGCCCGACGGTTGCCGTAGTAAAAAATCGGGTCTGGCTCCATGCCGTGGGAAGCCAGGACAAAAGGAGCCTCAAACAAAGCCCGCGCTATTTCCACCGGCTCACCGGCAACATCCAGCAAAACTTTGCCCGTCCAGTGCTGGAAGCTGCGCAACAGACGCTGACTTTGAATAATTACAGCTGAATCCTGCCAGGGTAATTGGGTGCCGTCACTCATATAATTGAAAACTATAGACTTCACAAAAAGAACTTATACCATAAGCAGGTGAACAAAATCACAGCCAGAGAGATTCCAGAAACCGGGTTTCTTAAAGAAACCCGGTTTCTTAACCCAACTGGCACCTTCCTAACCCCCCCGAAAAGCCAGCACAAGCTTAGGTGCCACCACCCGCACACCTTGGATACTGGGGATGTCCCCTCAGCAGTCAGCCTTTTGGCCCTTTACCCTACCGCTAAAGGACAGGAACCGCTCGCCCGCACGGGCACTGTCCGAATTGGCGCTCCCACAGCACACGCTCCACTCTGCCACAGCCAGCCCAACGGTAGGGCGGAGCAAAAAATTTTTCTCCACCTGTCCGATCCATAGCTGCCATATCAAGGCACAATAGAATAAGAACAAAAGGGAAACAGTCCCCACGCCCACCAGTCCCCCCGACTTCTATCTCGCATCCCTTGCGCTGCATTCTATATTTTTTATTGAGAGTGCGGCTTCCAGGTCATTAGCGTTCAATAAGCCCGGGTGGTGAGTGAACGTGTTTCAATAAGCTAGAAAAAATCTATTTGTTTTTTCCTCTTATGACAGGGTTTAAAGCTATACCTTAAATCAGCGTTTTGTACAATTCGGCGATAAACTAATGAGCCATCTAACTTTGCCCGGTCAAATTGTCCTGCATTTGACTTGGCCGGGAGTCTGCAGTATCCTACAAGTGCTACAAACCGCCCTGGCATCCAGTGGTCGGTTGCGGGCGTTAATGGTAGTCGGAGAGAATTTACAGCTTTGTCAGAAGCCAGAGCAAATCTGGTACGAGACTTGCCAACACGCGCAGGACAGTCTTGGGAGCAGATCGCTTGTGGAAACCGCCACCGCTGGCGGTGCGGCGGAACCGACACGAACTCCCCCAGTAGCTCGCCAAGTAGAGAACCGCACGGCAGAGGTGCGGTTGAGCGCCTGGGCGCTGCAGCGGATTCCCTTGGCTGGAGTGGAAGCGAGTTTGCTAATCTTAAGTCCTTGCCTGAATGTCTGGATTCAGATAGCTCATGCCGTTGAAAAAAGCAATCTGGAAAGCCTAAATATCAGTGAGCAAAAACCGCCTTCATCCTGGATAGCTGAAACTTCAGAAACTTCAGAAACTTCAGATGAAACTTCAGAAACTTGCATAACCTGGCGAGTTGGCATAGTCTTCAATCCAGAAACAATTGCCCGGTTGCTAAGCGCCCCAGAAGTCGCCGCAGCTGCCCCTCATTGCTCCAACCTGGAGCCAGGAGAACTGGAGAGTCAAGGAAACGCGCTGCGAAGGTTGTGGCTGTTACTGCTGAGAGTTGTGGGAGGGGATACCCTGAAAGAGACAGACAATTGCCAACAGATAATAGAAGAACCCAGCAGAAGTATCCAATCGCCGATTCCACCTTACTCCGTCAAACCAGCACAGGCAAAAAACGGGATAGGGGGCAGCACCCCTTCAGGCAAAAATAATCACAAGCTGGTGCCGGCTGACAAGAATTCCTCATCCGCAAGTGGCAACCCACCAGTTGCCAGCCACCTCCATGACCCCCCAGCCGGCAGCGAACTGTTCTGGGAAGCCCCGATTGGCATTGTCTGCGAAAGTTTGGATGGCGGTATCCTCAACGCCAATCCAGCCTTTTGCCGCTTCACCGGCTACAGCGAAACCCAGCTGCGCCATTTAGATCGCCGTTCCATCACTCACCCAGAAGATTTCGCCGCCGAAATGCGGCTGATTCAGCACATGCTCCAGGAGGGAGACAGACGCCAAACCAGGCGCAAACGCTACCTGCGCCGCGACGGTTCCATTGTCTGGGCAGAAGCGGTGATCTCTTTGATAGGAGCTGAAGAAGACGAAAGTTACCTGCTCACCTTTGTCACAGACCTGAGCGAACGCCAGCGAGCCGAGCTGGAAATCCAGCAGCGGCGGGAGCGCGAAGCCCTGCTCAGTGAAATTTCCGCTAAAATCCGCGACACCTTCAATCTCGATGCGATTCTGCAAACAGCAGTCAGGCGACTCAGACAAGCGCTGGATACAGACCGAGTGATCGCCTACCAGCTGCTAGAAGATAGCAGTGGCACCTGCATTGCCGAAAACGTCAATTCAGCCTATCCCTCCATGCTCGGCCAGTCCTTCCCAGCAGAGTGCATTCCCCCGCCTTATCTGGAAGCCTATCGCTGCGGGCGTCTGTGGAGCGTGGACGACATCCACGCTGTCGGTCTGGCCGAGTGCCACGTGCAAATGCTAAACCATGTGCGCGTGCGCAGCATGATGGCGGTGGCGATTCAGCGCACCGACACCGCAGCGGAACACACCAGTGCTCGAACAGTCTCTCCCTCTCCTCTGTGGGGTCTGCTAGCCGTTCACCACTGCCACGCTCCCAGATGCTGGACTGCAGACGAACAGCAACTCCTGCAAGCCGTCGCCAATCAGATGGCCATTGCCATCGAGCAAGCGAATCTCGTCCACCAGCTGCAAGCATACGCTCGCCAACTCGAAGAGCGAGTCAGCCAGCGCACCCGCGCACTGGAGCAATCCCTGCGATTTGAACAGCTGATCCGCCAGCTGACTGAAACCTTGCGCCAAGCGCTCGATGAAGACCAAATGCTGGAAGCAGCTGTGGAAGGTCTGGGCAACACCCTCGGCGCTGATGGCTGTTACGCCAGTCTGTTCGACGACCGGCTCGAAGTCCTGGAAGTGCGATACCAGCACCTCAGCAGCACCCTCCCCCTGGCCAAAGCCCTTGTGGGAGAGCGCTTTTCTGTGCGCGATTGGCCCAGCTCAGTTCGGGAGCGGGTGCTTACCGGTGTTACCTGGCTTCAAAGCGTCCCCATTCAGCAACCCCTGAACCAGTGGCAGCCTCTAGAAGCCCCGCACGTCAGAGAGATCGCGCCCTCACCTTCTTCTGGCCTCCTGTGGCAGGCTCACTGTCCTATCTCCGACGACAGAGGGCTGATTGGTGTTCTAACGGTGTTTCACGCCTGCCCCCGCAGCTTCGAGCCGGCTGAACTCGAACTCCTCAAACAGGTCGCTTCCCAGTGCGCGATCGCCATCCGTCAAGCCCGCCTCTATCGCCAAGAACACCAGCAGCGCCTCAGCGCTGAATACTTCCGCTTATTCCTGGAACAGTCCGCCAACGTATTTGTCGAATACGACCGGCAGTTGCGCTACCTTTCCATCAACCCAACTGGGGCATCTCTGCTGGGCCGGCGGCAGGCTGAGATTATTGGCAAAACCAACCGGGAGTTAATCGGCTCCCCAGCCGATACCATTGAAGCGTCAATCCGTCAAGTTTTCGACACCGGCCAAAAAGTAGTCGCCAATCACGACTTTTCCACCGCCACCGGCATCCGAACCTTTGAAACCGTTTACGCACCGATCTCAGACGCCTCTGGCACCATTTGTCGCGCGCTCGGTATTGGCACTGACGTCACCGAAGTCAGACAGCAGTGGCAACTGCTGCAAGAACAAAATCAAAAACTGGCAGCCATCAACCATCTCAAAGAGGAATTCCTCGCCAACACCAGCCACGAACTGCGCACCCCCTTGACCGCCATTCTCGGCTTTTCCAGCGTCCTGCTCGAGGAATCCTTCGGCGAACTCAACCCCAAACAAAAACTTTACGTTGACCGCATCTGCAGCAGTGGACAGCACTTATTAGACCTGATCAACGACATTCTCGACCTGTCTCGCATCGAAGCCAATCGCCTGGAACTGGAATACCAGCTGATATTTATCCAAGATATCTGTGAGAGCGCCATTGGCTTGATCCAGGAGCGGCTGACCAACCAAGGCTTAAAACTAGAGGTGGAGGTCGATCCCGATTTAGATTACCTGATCTGCGATCCTCGCCGGCTCAAACAAATGCTGTTGAATTTGCTCTCCAACGCCATCAAGTTTACCCCACAGGGAACCGTTGGCTTGAAAATCTACCGCACGCGCACCAGCGCAGGCAATCACGGGGCGTGCCATGTCACCACACCCGAGATGATTCACTTTCAGGTTTGGGACACCGGCATCGGCATTGATGAAGCCGACCAACTCCGCCTTTTCTCTCCCTTCTCCCAGATCGACTCGTCTCTGTCGCGCCAGTACCAGGGAACAGGACTTGGCTTGGCGATCGTGAGAAAGTTGACCGAAATCCTCGGCGGCTCAATTACTTTGGAGTCCAGTATCGGTAAGGGCTCCCGCTTTACGATTTCTTTGCCCCTCTACCAATCGTCCGATATGTTACCTGCCGGAAACACTATTCCTCACCACAGTTTCCACCTGCTGCCAGAACGAGGGTGAAGGATATCCAATATCAGCGCTTTATAGCGATTATGAATGTGTGCTTTTTTTTACCGCCAAGACGCCAAGATCGCCAAGTAAAGAAAGGAGAGATGATGGATTTAATTATTTTAATTGCCAGACAATTTGGAGGTAGCTAAACGTCTCTCCCTTCTTTATTCAGACGTCTGACTTGCGAAACTCTCCAGGCAAACATATAAGATGATCGCCGTAAATGTCAATCAGCCCTTTGGAACGCAATTTGCCCATCAAGCGGGTGACGGTAACGCGCGTCGAACCAATGGCGCTGCCAATTTGCGCGTGGGTCAGCGACCAAGGCAGGCAGTAACCCTTTTCTGTGCGCTGACCGTATTCTTCTATTAGCAGGGTGAGAAATCCCAAGAGCCGGTCAATCGTGCGCCGCTGCCCCAGCGTGGCCAGCCACAGCAGTTTGCGCTGGTGCTGGTAGC
>JALOOK010000250.1 GCA_025454445.1 Oscillatoria sp. Prado101
GAGTGCTTTGCGATCGCGGCGTACAACATCTACATCCCCGTAGCAGATGCGTTTGCCCGCAAAATCACCGAAGGCGTCGTCAAGGACGAATACTCCCACCTCAACTTCGGCGAAAAGTGGCTCAAAGCACACTTTGAAGACTCCAAAGCCGAACTGGAGCAAGCCAACCGGCAAAACCTGCCCCTAGTCTGGCGGATGCTCAACGAAGTCGAAGCCGACGCCCGCATCCTGGGCATGGAAAAAGAAGCCCTGGTCGAGGACTTCATGATTGCTTACGGTGAAGCCCTCACCAACATTGGCTTCAGCCCCCGGGAACTGATGCGCCTGTCCGCCTACGGTCTGGCCTCTGTCTGAGGGCCTCTCAGGGAAGCCACCGGCCTGTTCCAGCTAAAATTAGCTCAATTTCCGGCAGGGCGCGGCGTGCCGCGCCCCTGCTTTTTTTCGCGCCCCTGTGCTGTGCGGGGTTTGTGATTAAATAATATTTAACATTTTTCAATTCCCCGCTCGCCCCCTGATTCACCGGCTTACTGGTAGAACTTCATGTTTGGTCTAATCGGTCACCTTAATAGTTTGGAACACGCCCAGTCTGTAGCCAAAGATCTGGGCTACACAGAATACGCCGATCAAGGGTTGGATTTTTGGTGTTCCGCGCCCCCCCAAATCGTTGACGAGATTACCGTCACCAGCCTCACCGGCCAGAAAATAGAAGGCCGGTACGTGGAATCCTGCTTCCTGCCCGAGATGCTGGCCACCCGCCGGATTAAGGCCGCCACCCGCAAAGTCATCAACGCCATGGCTCACGCCCAAAAGCACGGCCTGAAAATCACCGCCTTAGGGGGCTTCTCCTCGATCATTTTTGAAAATTTCAACCTCCAGCAGCTTCAGCAAGTCCGCAACATCAAGCTCGAGTTCGAGCGCTTCACCACCGGCAACACCCACACAGCTTACATCATCTGCCGGCAGCTGGAACAGCTCGCGCCCCAGTTAGGCATTGAACTGTCCAAGGCCACCGTGGCCATTTGCGGGGCCACAGGCGACATTGGCAGTGCCGTGTGCCGGTGGCTGAACGCCCGCACCGATGTGGCGGAACTGCTGCTGATCGCCCGCGATCGAGATCGCTTGCAAGCGCTGCAGGAGGAATTGGGGCGCGGCAAAATCATGCAGCTCGAAGAAGCGCTGCCCCTAGCTGATATCGTGGTTTGGGTGGCCAGCATGCCCAAGGGCGTGGAAATTGACCCCACCCAGCTCAAGCAACCCTGCCTGCTCATTGATGGCGGCTATCCCAAGAACCTGGCCAATCAGATCCAGCACCCGGGGGTGTACGTCCTCAAAGGGGGCATTGTCGAACACTCCCTTGATATCGACTGGCGGATTATGAAAATCGTCAACTTAATGGAGATGCCGGCACGCCAGCTGTTCGCCTGCTTTGCCGAGTCGATGCTGCTGGAATTTGAAAAATGTCACACTAACTTTTCTTGGGGCCGGAATCAGATTACCGTCGAAAAAATGGAGATGATTGGGCAGGTTTCCGTCAAGCACGGATTCCGCCCCCTGGTGTCATTCTAAGGGCCTTTTGCCGGGAAGAGTGTGGCGGCTAGAGCACGTCCGTCCCCAACCCGCACCTGCCGGCAGCCGGAGGGCCCTTATCCCAACGGCTTCCCCTGTTCGCACACGAAATTTTTGATGTTCATCACTTATATAATTTTCTCCCCAATCTGAGCGGGGATTTCCAAAGAATGCCACAGCTGAATCATAAATTGCTTTTCTTCTTCAGTTATAAGCTTTTAGGCTTTTAATCTTCCTATCTGCCCAAAGGAGGCAGAGCCGACCGGACGGCATTCCATGCGGCCTGGCTGGGAACGAGGGAAGGCGTAGGACAGGCCAGAGCGCCTGTCCGAATGTCCGTTCCCGAGCGTGAATACTGCTATAACCCTCTTCTGTCAAACCGGGGTGAAAGCCCGATAGCGCAAGCGGGACGCGAAAGCGCGTCCTTCTGTCGTTGCCTGAAATGGTGCAAATTCGTTAAATTGCCCCAAAGTGACAGAAGAGGGATAATGGCCCGGCGCATGGCCCAAGGCGCATGGCCCCAGGCGCAGAGGAAAGACTCACAGCTTTTGCCATGCATGCGTTCTGGCCATGCATGCGTTCTGGCCATACATGCGTTCTGGCCCATGTCCGCGCACTGACTGTCTACTGCTATACCTGCAGCACACTGCCTCACAGGGGGCAATCGCTCTCGCGGGGATCTTTTGTGCGCCCCCCACAGGTTAAGATTTTATAAGAATCCACTCAATGCTATCCGAATTCCTACCGTGGCCAGCCCAGAGCGCAAACCCCTCCTTCTCGACTTTGAAAAGCCCCTGGCGGAGCTAGAGACCCGCATTGACCAGATCCGCCAGCTGGCAGAGGAAAACGGCGTCGATGTCTCCGAGCAAATCCGCCAGCTGGAAGCTCGCTCAGAGCAGCTGCGCCAAGAGATTTTTAGCAGCCTGTCACCGATGCAGCGGCTGCAACTGGCCCGCCACCCCCGGCGTCCCAGCACCCTGGATTACGTTCAGGCGATCGCCGACGAGTGGATGGAACTGCACGGCGACCGGCGGGGCGCAGACGACCCAGCCCTCGTCGGGGGACTGGCCAGACTGGGAGGGAGGCCGGTGGTAATAGTTGGCCACCAAAAAGGCCGCGACACCAAAGACAATGTGGCCAGAAATTTTGGCATGGCCTCTCCGGGGGGCTACCGCAAAGCAATGCGCCTGATGGAACACGCCAACCGCTTTGGCATGCCGGTGCTTACCTTTATCGACACCCCCGGCGCTTGGGCCGGCATCGAAGCCGAGCATCAGGGCCAGGGAGAAGCGATCGCCTACAACCTGCGGGAGATGTTCAGCCTCGATGTGCCGGTCGTCTGCACTGTCATTGGAGAGGGCGGCTCCGGCGGTGCCTTGGGCATTGGCGTCGGCGACCGACTGCTGATGTTCGAGCACGCCGTTTACACCGTCGCCACCCCGGAAGCTTGCGCCGCCATTCTGTGGAAAGACGCCCGCAAGGCACCCCAAGCAGCCGTTGCCCTCAAAATCACTGCCGGTGATTTGAAAAACCTCGGCATCCTCGACCAGCTTTTGCCCGAACCCAGTGGGGGTGCCCACGCCGATCCCCTCAAGGCGGCGGAGATTCTCAAGCAGGCGCTTGTACAGAACTTAGAAGAACTCTCAGGGATCACCGCCGGGCAGCGCCGCGAACTGCGCTATCAAAAGTTTCGCCGCATTGGCATGTTTTTGGAAGGTGCCGCCTAGCGCCGCCGGTGACGCAAATACCAGAAACCGGGTTTCTTTGTATGGGGCCATCCCCAACATTCTGGAATTCTGTAACATTTGCTACCAAATCCCCCGCCTGCTGCGGCCAAACCCTGACGGGAAAATCGAATTGTTGGCCCCATTCCGCTTTCCGTTTGATTAGTGTCTTGTTTGGAGATGCTGGCATTAGCTGAAACCTAGGAAAATAAAGGTCTATAGCGTCAAAGCCAGCTCTAAAATAGACAACTAAAAATTTGAACGAGTTTCTAGCAGGAGGAAAAATTCAGTATATTTGCTCATTGTAGCTGCGGTTGGGAGTGATAGAATGGGAATGTAACAATTTGTTAATGGTTATTTGATCTTGGCTAGTCTTCCGTTCCCCAACTGGGGTGATACCTGCTATCGTCCCAAACCAAATCACCCTCAGGCAGCCCCAGTCAAGTTTCGACAAGATTGGTAAGGGTGGGGCGATGCACAGATGGCTATCTTCCCAGCCAGCCGGTGTAAATCAATAGACCAAAGCTGAGGGATAATCTCCACCAGCAGCAAGTCTCGCACAACTGGCGTCAGCCAGAAAATAAGCTGATTATAAGCATTTGGAAATCTGAATGAATTTTCCAACAAAACGGCGTGCCCTAATCGCAGGGGCTAGCAGTGTAATTGGCAAAGCAACAGCCTTGGCGTTCGCCAAAGCAGGAATAGATGTGGCTTTAGTCAGTCGCTGCCAAAAAAAATTAGAAGCCGTCGCTGAAGCCGCACGGCTGTGTGGCGTCAAAGCAGGGGTTTATCCCTTGGACCTGGCGAACATCTCCTCGGTGCGCGAGAGAATTGCCGCCATAGCAGCCGAAGAAAACCCCATCGATATCTTAGTAAACAGCGCCGGTATGGGGTACACCGGCACCTTAATGGATACCCCCCTCGCCGACTACGAGCGCCTCATAGACTTAAATCTCACCAGCGTCTTTCAGTGTGTCCAAGGCGTCTTGCCGGCCATGCGAGCCCGCCGAAGCGGACTGATAGTCAACGTCGCCTCCATTGCCGGCAAACAAACCTTTCCCAACTGGGGTGCCTACGCCGTCAGCAAATTTGGCGTCATGGCGCTTTCCAAAACCCTGGCAGAAGAAGAGCGCCCCCACGGAATTCGCGTCACAGCTATCTGTCCGGGCGCTGTCAATACCCCCCTCTGCGATGCGGAAACAGTGGGAGGAGACTTTAACCGCTCTAGCATGCTAACCCCAGAAATTGTCGCCCAGTCAATCTTGCATATCGCACTGCTCCCAGAAACAGCAGCGCTCGAAGAATTGACCCTAATGCCCAGTGCCGGCACCCTCTAAAAGCATTCAGCATTCAGCAACCGAGTCTCAGATTTTCTCAGGCAATCGCCTTTACCCAAATCCAGAACCGGCTGACAGCTGAAATTTACGCGATCGCTCTGTCAACTCCTCATACACTTAACCCAGACTAATCATGACTGTTACTTACTCCAACGGTTCCCTTCGCTCTAGCTCATCCGCAGATAATAGCGTCAAAATGTCTCAGACTCCAGAGGCTATTTCCAGCTTAGAAATGCGCCCCGACCGCAATACCCTAGACGGTCAGCGCCAACCCCATCTGCACCCCCCCACCGAAGAAGACAACCAGCAGCTGATGGAATCTGTGCGAACAATGCTGCTCAGCCTCGGAGAAGATCCAGAACGGGAAGGACTCCTGAAAACCCCCAAACGGGTGGCAGAAGCCATGCGGTTTCTTACCAGCGGCTACTCCCAGTCCCTAGAAAAACTGGTCAACGGAGCCATTTTTGATGAAGGTCACAACGAGATGGTGCTCGTCCGCGACATCGACTTCTTCAGCCTCTGCGAGCACCATATGCTGCCGTTTATGGGCAAAGCTCACGTCGCCTACATCCCCAACCAAAAAGTAGTCGGACTTAGCAAATTAGCCCGGATTGTCGAGATGTACGCTCGCCGGCTGCAAGTGCAAGAACGCCTGACTCGCCAAGTTGCCGAAGCAATTCAAACCATCTTGGAACCCAAGGGAGTCGCCGTTGTCATGGAAGCCACCCACATGTGCATGGCCATGCGGGGCGTGCAAAAACCCGGTTCCTGGACAGTGACCAGTGCCATGATCGGCATCTTCGACGAAGACCACAAAACCCGCGAAGAATTCCTCAACCTGATTCGCCACCGCCCTGCCTTTTTTTAAAAAATAACAAGTGAGGGCTGTCAGAAACCCGGTAACTTCTGCGAAACCGGGTTTCTCCCCCCATTCTCCCCGGTTTCTCAACCCCGCACCGGCTCAAAACCCGAACAATCTGCCATCCTTATTGCCGGTGCCCGCCACAGAACACCCCGGTGCGATGTCCCACGCCCCGCGAGAGTTGCCGGTCAAATCGCAGTTTTCCACAGTTCCAGAACCGTTGGAATCAGCGCACAACCCGTAACTATTCCCATAAATCTTGCACCGGCGAATCTCACAATTGCTGCCCTTGGCAATCCTCACCCCCGCAGAGGCGTGACCAAAAATATTGCAGCCGACTAATGTCCCCTGAGCGCTCTCCGTCAGGGACACACCGGTATTGGGCCCGTCATGAATTTGGCAGCGCTCAATCGCCGGATTGCTCCCCCGCTCAACCCTCACCTGAGCGCCGGCATTGCCAAAAATATCGCAGCCGACAAATGTCCCCCTCGCGTTCTGAGCGATCCAGATACCGTTCTGTTTCCCGTCGCGAATTGTGCAGCCCCGGATAACAGGATTGCTCTTGTTAGTAATTCCCACCCCCGGATAGACATTGCCAAAAATATCGCAATCCTCTACAGTTCCCATCCCGCTCTCAGTAATCCAGACACCGTTCTGCTGTCCGTCGCGAATTTCGCAGCTGCGGATAACCGGATTGCTCCCCTCCACAATTCCCACCCCAGAATGGGCGTTGCCAAAAATATGGCAGCCGACAACTGTCCCCAAACCGCCCGCAGCAACCCACACCCCAGACGCTCTCCCGTTGCGAATTTTGCAGCGCCGGATTGTGGGATTGCTGTTCTTAGTAATTTCCACCCCCGGTGCGTCGTTGCCAAAAATATCGCAGTCCTCCACAGTTCCCTGACTGTTGTGGCAGAAATAGACACCAACATTTTTCCCGCCGTGAATTTGGCAGCGCTGGAGCCGGGGATTGCTGCCCAGAGTCACACCCACCCCAGGATAAGCATTTCCAAAAATATCGCAGTCCTCTACAATCCCCTGACTGCGATCAGAAATCCAAATCCCATTCTGCAGCCCGTCGTGAATTTTGCACCGGCGGATAACCGGATTGCTGCCCGAAACAATTGCCACTCCCGCACCGGCATTCCCCCTAATATCGCACTCCTCTAATATCCCCTGACCGAAATCGCTAACACAAACACCGGCATCTTTCCCGTCGCGAAGTTGACAGCCCCGGATCAAAGGATTGCTGCCTTGCTTGATTCCCACCCCGGCACCGGCATTGCCAAAAATATCGCAATCTTCTACTGTCCCCTGACTGTTGCCCTCAAACAAAATCCCACAATTCCTGCTATCGTGGACAGCGCACCGGCGGATCGCGGGGTTGGCTCGTTCCGTGTCAATCGCTATACCAGGGCCGGTTTCCGAGACAATATCGCAGTCCTCAAGCATCAGGCATCCCTGAGTCACCCACACCGCACTGTCCACAGACAGGCGAGACGCCTGACCTGCATTACCGTCGCCCCCCGCTGGAGGCAGCCCCCGCCTGCGCACAGTCAAGCCCCTGACTGTGGCGCAATCCGCCCGCATGACAATCCCCGGCGAGTCCGCAGTC
>JALOOK010000565.1 GCA_025454445.1 Oscillatoria sp. Prado101
CCGATTTGGTAAGTGACGGGGCTAACCAGACTCATTTGCTGGCGTTCAACGCAACTGTGGAGGCGGTGCGAGCGGGTGACAGCGGTAAGGGGTTCGGCGTGGTGGCTGCGGAGATTCGCCTTCTCGCCGAAAGCAGCAAACAGTCCGCCCAGAATATTAATAGCATTGTCACCGATATCCAAGCGGCGATCGAGGCCACGGCTCACACTGTTGGTGAGGGCACTTTGACGGTGCAAGCAGGCGTCCGAATCGCCCAAAAAACAGCAGATGCTTTCAGTGGCGTCATTGCAGCTATCAATGAGGTCTCTGACCGCAACCAGCAAATCTCTCTCAACGCCCAAAAACAAGCCGCTGCCATCCAGGAAGTGCTAGAGGCGATCAGCGCTCTCAACCAAGCTGTGCGAGAAACTGCTGGTGGCATCTCTCTTGTCAGAGCCGGCACAGAACAACTCAACGATGCTGCCCAGAAGCTTGGAGCCATCCTCTAGAAGCGGCTGCTGCTTTTGTAGCACCCAGCCCTCTGTGTTTCCGGCGGCAATTCTAGCATTTGCCCTGAGAAAAGCATCAACTTTTTCTCTCCCTCACCCCGGAAAGATGCAATTTCATTAAAAATGGGTAGAATAGCCCAAGTTGCTACCTACAAGGTCTTTGCATCCAGATCCCCCCAAACGGGGCGGAAGGGCCCGCCCCTACAAAAGGGGGGATTCCCCTCGTTCCTGGGCACCCTCCGTGTGCCGCACCGCCCCTATCGCCTGGGAACGGCGTTTTGGAGGTTCTGCCTCCAACAGTTGCAACTTGGGTTAGAATAAATTAACTGAAGTTGCTACCTACAAGCCTTTCGCTTTTCGAGCCGCCCAGGCGTTGGGGGGGATCTGACCTGACTCACTGGTAAGTAGCAACTTCAGTTAATATATATATAATGTCCACTGGCCTCGGTTTTGTAAGGCTAGCGCTACAAAGGCAGTGGGGCGGTGGGCGATGGGGGCGGTGGGCGATAGGGCATTTCAGCCCGAAACGGCGGCGATATCGGCACTTACCGCACAAGATGCCACCGAAAATAATATGATAACCTAAAAAATTCAAGACATCTTGCGCCCCCTCTACAGGAGCTGCCAATTATGATCATAGAAGACGAAGAACTCCGGATTACCTTCAAAGTTGCGAGCGAAGAACACTTGCAGAAACTGGATGACGGGCTGCTGCATTTAGAGAAAAACCCTTCGGATCTGGGGTGTTTAGACGAGTTGATGCGGGAAGCCCACAGCCTCAAAGGAGATGCCAATATGCTGGGCGTCAAAGATATTGGCACCCTAGCCCATCAATTGGAACACATTTTAGGCACCTTAAAGCGAGGCGAGACTGAGCTAACGCAGGAGTTAAGCGACCGCTTGTCTCAGGGGTTAGATGCCATCCGCCAACTAGTCAGTGAAGCAGTTACCGGCGCTCCTGCCGGAGTGAACACCTTTTACACCCTCGCCCATTTAATGGGAGCATCGGTGAAACAGCAAACGCCGCCCAAGCTGCTGGAAGTTGCGGAAACCCTGCAAGCGCCCCCAGAGTCAAAATCGGAACCAAAATCTGAAGAAAGTTCTCAGATTACAGCCAACTGAGGGCAAACAGATGCAGAGTGCGGGACGGCGGACTGAGGCTTCTAGCACAGCACGACCCCCCAACTCCGAACCACCACTCAGCAGCAAAAATCGCGCAAATAAGACTTTTGCCACCAATAATTCCCCTCGCTATATCGAAGACGAAGAACTGCGGTCAACCTTCAAAATAGCCTGTGAGGAGCATTTGCAAAAACTCGACAGCGGATTGCTGCACCTGGAGAAATACCCCAACGACTCTGCCAAAATAGAAGAATTGCTGCGGGTTTCGCACAGCATTAAAGGCGACGCCGGCATGCTGGGAGTCTCAGATGTGAGCACCCTAGCCCACCAAATGGAGAACATTTTAAATGGCGTCACCAGGGGTGAAATCAGCCTAAGGCCGGCGATTTGCGACCGCCTGGGAGCAGGGTTGCACGCCATCCGCCGGCTGATTCACGAAGCGGTGACAGGCGAGGAAACCGGCCTCACTCTTGCCGACGCCCTCGCCCAGATGTCGCTCACTGAACGGACGCCAGAGGTTCCAGCACCACCGGCACCGCTGGAGGAACCCGTAGCAGAGGCAACCGAGTTTGATTCCCCCTACCCGCTTTTGGCAGACGGAGACTCCACGGCATACTTGCCACCGGCAAATGTAGGGGCGGGGAAGCCCGAGATGTTTCCTTTCGTTCCTGAACCGAATACACCGCAGCCTTCAATGGCTACCGCTAATGGCGCTCAAGGGGCGGGGAAGCCCGACGCCCAAAAAAAACTAACACTTCCGGCGCAGCCGGGGGGAATTACTTCCTGCCTGGAAGCCGGTGCGCCAGAGCCGGCACTGGAGGGCAATCACAACTTGCACGGTCTGCGCCCGCAAGTGGTTTCTGCCAGCCCCAAACCGAACAGCCCAGTCTTGCCGGCGGCAAAAGCTGCCGGTGCTGGCGACGGTGCGGCAATCAAAGCCAGCACCGACGGCTACCGCATCGAGACGATTCGCGTCGAAACCCGAAATCTGGACAGCTTGATGACCCAAGCCGGCGAACTCACCGTTACCAAAATTCGCATCGCGCACAGACTAGCAGAAATTGAGGAAATTGTCAACCTCTGGGAGGAGTGGAGCCGCGATAGCTTTGTCAATCGCTTTGCCTTCGAGGAAATCGGGCGGGGGAATGGCAATCGGGCGGTAGGGGCACCGCTGGCGGGCCTGGTGCAGAACTTGCACCACCGCGCCGAAGAGCGGCTGGAGCGCCTGGGGGCGATCGTCAACCGCCTCAGGGGTGCGGTTTACGAAGACACGGCCAGACTGGAAGTGGTCGCCGATGAGTTGGAGGAGGGAATTCGCACCTTGCGCCTGCTGCCCCTGTCCACGATTTTTAATTTGTTTCCCCGCATGGTGCGGGATCTGGGCAGACAGGAAGGCAAACAAGTGCAGCTGCTTGTGGAAGGGGGGGAAACTAGGGCGGACAAGCGCATCCTCGAAGAGATGAAAGATCCCCTGACGCACATGATTCGCAACGCCATCGATCACGGCATCGAAACACCGGCAGAGCGTCTGGCTGCCGGCAAGCCGCCGGTGGCCACGATTCGGCTGCGGGGTTCCCAAACTGCCGCCAACATTATCATTGAAATCTCCGATGACGGGCGCGGTTTGGATAGGTCGAGTATTAAACGGACAGCGCTCAAGCGCGGTATCTGTCGCGAAGAAGAACTCGCCGCCATGAGCGAGAGTCAAATTCAGTCTCTGATTTTCGCTCCGGGGTTTTCCACCCGCACCTTTGTCACGGAAGTCTCCGGGCGCGGAGTGGGGCTGGATGTGGTGCGCACCAATGTCGAGCGCCTCAAAGGCACTATCCAAGTGGAATCGGCACCGGGGCGGGGATGCACCCTGCGCTTGCAACTGGGCACGACTTTGGCCACGGCGCATGTGCTGCTGGTGGCCGTCAGTGGCCAGCCCTGGGCCCTGCCGGTGGAGTTCGTGCAAATGGCTAAACTGGTGCATCAAGATGATATTTTTACGATTGAAGGTCGGGAAACGATTCTCTTGGACAGCCAGCCGGTCTCGGTGGTGCCGCTGGCCGATTTGCTGGAATTGCCGGCCAGTGTGAATAACCTGCCTGTTTCATCTGCGGCGTCGCCTTGTATTATCCTGAAAGTGGGAGAAGAACGTCTGGGACTGCTCGTAGAGGCGCTGCTCGACGAGCAGGATGTCGTACTCAAACCGC
>JALOOK010000251.1 GCA_025454445.1 Oscillatoria sp. Prado101
AGCGTTGCCGAAGTCCGCCACAACTGGGAGCAAATCAAAGCCGCAGAGAAAGGAGAAACCGGCGAAGAATCCCAACTTCTCAGTCGCAAACTCAGCCGGTACGCCCGCACCCACCCGCCCCTGACAGCCGCAATGAAAATCTCGCAAAAAGCCGCAGCCGCCGGTTTCGAGTGGGATGACATTGCCGGCGTCTGGGCGAAATTTGAAGAAGAACTGGCAGAATTCAAACACGCCCTCGAACACGAAGATAAAGCCCAGCAGCAAGCCGAATTGGGAGATATCCTATTTGTCTTAATTAACCTCGCCCGGTGGTATAACTTAGATCCGTCAGCCGCCTTACAGGAAACCAACCACAAATTTATCCACCGGCTCTCAAAAGTCGAAGCCTTTGCCGACCGGCCCCTCACCGATTATACCCTAGAAGAGCTAGACATTCTTTGGGACCGAGCCAAAGCCCAACTAGCAAAACAAAAGCAGCAATCCCAATAACCCCCTCTCCCCCGCCCCAACCGCAGTAGGGTGCGCTCCCAAGCGGAACGCACCCCACCTGAGCGCGGTTTTCATCCCGAGGGTGAGGTACTGAGAAACCCGGTTTCTTTAAGAAACCGGGTTTCTGGCATGTACTTCATCCAACTGAAAACCGCGCTTATATCACCTCTCAGTTCAAGACTCTCGCAGCGCCGCCAGCACCCTGTCGTGAATCGCCCCATTCGTAGCGATCGCGCCCCGATTCTCCACCATCTTAGTGCCGGCGGAAAAATTCAGCGGGTTGCCGTACATATCCGTCACCCGCCCACCGGCTTCCTCCACCACAATCGCCCCCGCCGCATGATCCCAAATATTCTCCCGATAGTCCGGCAACTCTTGCCACGGCAGGCGCAAATAAAGGGCCCCCATCCCGCACGCCACAGCCCCATATTTAGCCTGAGAGTCCATGCGGATAGGCGGCGCAGTAATGCCGGCAGCCTTCGCCACCGCCTCCTGTCGCCACGGGTCACCGTGAGACGCTTCCACACTTTGCAAAAAGTGCAAATTATCCGCATCTGCCCCACAAACCTGAATCCGGCGGGGTTCCCCACCGGCAAGCGGCACCGCAAACGCCCCCTCCCCCCGCACCGCCACAAACAGCACGGCGGTCTCACCCAGAGCAGTCAGCGCCGGACAGCCCAGCACCCCCACCCTCACCTCACCTGCTTCCACCAGCGCCAGCGCCACCGCATACTGGTCTTGACGCAAAAACCCCTTCGTGCCGTCGATCGGGTCTAGCGTCCAGAAGCGCCGGCCCACCTGGCCATTCCCCCGATCTATCCAGCTCACCACCTTTTCCGGTGTCGCATCGGGGAGTAAATCCTTAACATAATTTGTGACTTTTGTCAAGGTGTCTGCCATTGCCGGTGCGCACAGATCGGCACCGTCTTCCTCCGCCACTATCGGGTCGTCAGGAAACGCCTCCCCTAGGGCGTGGCAAATTACCGCCTGGGAGCCATAATCGGCCACCGTGACGGGGCTTTTGTCCTTCTTTTCGATCGCCGCCGGTATGTCGCGGCGGACTCGCTCGCACAGTTTAGTTGCATTTAAAACAGCCGAGATGGCGACTTGTTTTTCGCGCTCGTAAGACATAAAAAGTAGTTAGTTGCTTCTTTCTTCAAGAAACCGGGTTTCTTGAAGAAACCCGGTTTCTCAGTACCTCGGTTTCTTCGGCAAAACCGGCTTTCTTTAATTCGCTACAGTTTGATGGTCACGGTTTTGATTTCGGTGTATTGCTGCAAGCCGTACTCGCCGAGTTCTCGGCCAATTCCGGATTGCTTGAAGCCGCCAAAGGGAGCTGCAGCGTCGAAAACATCGTAGCAATTCACCCAGACAGTGCCGGCGCGGACGCTGTTGGCGATCGCGTGAGCTTTGGTAATATCTTTTGTCCAGACAGCGGCGGCCAGACCGTACATTGTATTGTTCGCCCGCTGGATGACTTCATCGATATCTTTGAATTTGATGATGCTCATCACCGGCCCGAAAATCTCCTCTTGAGCGATTTTCATGTCGTCTCGCACATCAGCAAAGACGGTGGGCTCAATGAAAAATCCCCGGTCGCCGACTCGTTTGCCGCCGCACAGCAGTTGCGCACCTTCCTGCATCCCGGACTCGATGTAGCTCATCACCTTGTCGAACTGGGTTTGGTCAACCTGCGGGCCTTGCTGGGTGTTGGGGTCAAAGGGATCGCCGACGGTGCGCTGCTTGCTGCGCTCAACGCTTTTGGCGACAAACTCGTCGTAGCATTTTTCTTCGACAAACAGCCGCGAACCGGCGCAGCAGCACTGGCCTTGGTTTAAGTACAGCCCGATGTGAGCGCCTTCGATGGCGGCGTCCATGTCGGCGTCGGCGAAGACGATGTTGGGGCTTTTGCCGCCCAGTTCCAGGGTGACGCGCTTGAGGTTGCTCCGGGCGGCGGCTTCCATAATCAGGTGGCCCACTTCTGTCGAGCCGGTGAAGGCTACCTTGTCGATATCGCTGTGGTGGGCGATGGCCGCACCGGCAGTTGGCCCGTAGCCGGACAGGATGTTGACCACTCCGGGAGGGAAGCCGGCTTCGACGATCAGTTCGCCGACGCGCAGCGCACTCAGGGGCGTCTGTTCGGCGGTTTTGAGGACGACGGTGTTGCCGGTGGCCAGGGCTGGGGCCAGCTTCCACGCCTGCATCAGCAGCGGGAAGTTCCAGGGGATAATTTGGCCAACGACACCCACCGGCTCGTGCCGCGTGTAGCAGAAATAGGGGCCATTGATCGGGATGGTTTTGCCCTGGATTTTGTCCGCCCAGCCGGCGTAGTAGCGGTAGCAGGCGATCGTCAGCGGCAAGTCGCCATACAGCGCCTCGCTCACCGGTTTGCCGTTGTCGAGGCTTTCCAGACGCGCCAGCTCTTCAAAGTTTCGCTCAATTAAGTCTGCCAGCTTGTAGAGCAATTCGCCGCGCCCGGAGGCCGTCATCTTTGGCCATTCCCCGCCGGTGAACGCCGCCCGGGCTGCTCGAACTGCCTTATCCACATCGGGGGCGTCCGCTTCGGCGACGGTGCAGATCACCTCGCCGGTGGCGGGGTTGAGCGTCTCGAACCGGCGACCGCTGACGCTGTTTACCCACTCGTTGTTTATCAGCAGCTGGGTGGGGCCGATTTTTACTTGCTTTTCTGGTGCGGTGGCGGTTACCATGACGTTATTCTCCTGGTTTGGCAACAAAAATTTGCTCTAAGCATGCAGTAAATTAACTGCGAAACCACTTGCCTTTAGATAATCTTTCGATTTGCTTCTCAAAGCCCCCCTTTTTAAGGGGGGGAAAGGGGGGATCTAGATGCAAAGACCTTGTAGGTAGCAACTTGCACTTTTGCCAACTCCCCGCTAGCGCCTGCAGTGACTGGTTACTAGCAAGCCACTGACTCGCTCCAGCCGAGAATTCTCGCCACCTCGCTAGCTAGGGTTACCGGATCGAAGGGCTTGGACATCACCGCAGCTACTCCTAAATCGGAGAAGCTGCGCCGGTTAGATGCCTGTATGTGGGCGGTTAAGAAAATCACGGGAATGTGTTCTGTTGTGGGATTCGCTTGCAGCCGGCTCAAGGTGGCCACTCCGTCCATATCGGGCATCATCAGGTCTAGAATTATAGCGTCGGGCTGCTCGGCTGCCGCTAGCGCCAGCCCCTGTCTGCCAGAATCTGCCGTGCTCACTTGCCACCCTCCCATTATTTCCAGGCACACTTTGGTCACTTCCCGGATATCTTCCTGATCGTCAATCACGAGGATGCGCTTCGGTGCGGGCGCAACCGAACGAGAATCAATTGACTTAATTGGTTGGCAATAATAGTTCGCTAATTTATTCTCAGAAATGCTAATCATTGTTTTTGGCCTCGCTTCCCAAAGATGAGTAAGTATGTAATCCCCCTCGCCACTCCCCTCAAATACTGTTACTTAACAGGCTCTATTTTGAGGCTTAGCGCTCAAAGCCGACTCCCTTACGAAACTCAATCACATTGTTCTGTCCCCCAGGCGAATACCCAGATAACCTGAGCATTAACAAGCTGGGCAAAGCTCTTCCAACTGCCAGATCGCCCTCAGTCTAAATGCTAAATATCGCACAGATTTTTGGCCTCCCTCACCCGCTATAAATTATCTATGTCTTCAGACATAGACAGAGCAGTTTTACTTATCTCTAAGATTCTCTTCCTAGCCCAATATTGTCACGCTTTTCCACCCGGTTGGCCGTTTTTTTTATTAAATATTTAGATTTGCCAAAGCCCCTCACCCCTTTCCCGCCCCCACGCAGATGGGCTTTCTGAGAGTGAAAAGCTGCCGGCCTGAAATTAAAAAATACTTAATTTTCCGGGGGGGCATAAAGAAAATTTTCATTTTTTGTTAAGCTTTGGTAGATGCGCTTGCCTTGATTGCCAAACCATGACCACAGTCCAAGTCGTACCCCCTCCCATAGTTAAAATTGCTCAGCAGACCCGTCAAGCGGCGCGGCGGCTGGCCATTCTCTCCACAAGCGAGAAAAATCAAGCTATCGAAGCTATTGCCCAGGCGTTAGAAGCTGCAGCTGGTGACATTTTGGCAGCTAATGCAGCTGACTGTCAAGCAGCTGAAGCCGCCGGTATTCCCAAAGCGCTGTACAGCAGGCTAAAATTGGATGAAACCAAGCTAAAAGCCGCGATTGCCGGCGTGCGAGATGTGGGGCGACTCCCAGATCCAGTCGGTGCGGTGCAGATTCACCTGCAGCTGGATGATCGGCTTGTCCTCAAGCGCGTCGCCTGTCCCCTCGGAGTGCTGGGCGTCATCTTTGAAGCCCGCCCCGATGCGGTGATTCAAATTACCAGTCTGGCAATTAAATCGGGCAATGGGGTTATCCTCAAAGGCGGACAGGAAGCCGCACACTCTTGCACTCAGTTGGTGAAGGCGATTCACCAAGGTTTGGCGGAAAGTGCGGTTGACCCCGCTGCAGTCCAGTTGCTGACCACCAGAGAGGAAACTCTGGCGCTGCTGAAATTGGATGAGTGTGTGGATCTGATTATACCCAGAGGATCTAATTCGTTTGTCCGTTTCGTGCAGGAAAATACCCGCATCCCCGTACTGGGACATGCTGAGGGGATTTGTCACCTCTATGTGGACAAGTCCGCTGACATCGAAAAAGCGGTGAATATTGCCGTTGACGCTAAAACCCAGTACCCAGCCGCCTGCAACGCCATTGAAACCATGCTTGTCCACTCCCGCATCGCCCCCCAATTCTTGCCGGTGGCTGTGGCGGCGCTGCAGCAGCGCAACGTCGAATTGCGGGGGGATGAGCGCACCCGCGCCACTGTCAGCGTCTCACCGGCAGCAGAAGCAGACTGGGCCACAGAGTACAGCGATTTGATTCTGGCGATTAAAGTGGTGGATTCTCTGGAGGAGGCGATTGACCACATTAATACTTACGGATCGAAACACACAGATGCGATTGTTACCGAAGATAGGGAAGCCGCTGGCAAGTTTCTGGCGCAAGTGGATGCAGCCGGTGTTTTTCACAACTGCTCAACGCGCTTTGCGGACGGCTTCCGCTACGGTTTCGGCGCAGAAGTTGGGATTAGCACCCAGAAAATGCCGCCTCGCGGACCCGTGGGTTTGGAAGGGCTGGTGACGTACAAATACCAGCTTGCCGGTGACGGTCAGGTTGTGGCTACCTATTCTGGTAAGGATGCTAAGCCTTTCAGTCACAAGCAGCTGTAAGATAGGCATTAGGGAATTGGGAATTGGAAATTGGGCCGGGATTTGGGGATTTGGGGATTGGGAATTGTTTCTGTTCCTGACTTCCCCTACCCAACGCCAAATTATCCCATTCCTCCCCCACTAACAACTAACACCTAAAACCTGTAAAATGGAATGGTTTCGACTTGCTTTACAGTTGCGCGGCTCAGTCGCTGTCACGGTTTTTCCTCGCGCCCTATTGTGCGGGGTATTTGGATTTATCGTGTCCCTGATCTATTATTTTGAAATTCCTGTTGATTGGGAAGTTTTGGGCAGTTTGATTGGCAATGTGGTTTTCAATCTGATTTTGGGTTTATTATTGGTGTTTCGCACAAACACCGCTTACGACAGATTTTGGGAGGGCCGGAAAAACTGGGGGACTATTGTTGTGAGTTCCCGCAACTTAGCGCGGCAAATCTGGGTGGGGGTTGCGGAAGTTGAACCGGCAGACCGAGAGAAGAAAGCGTCTGTCCTGCGGGTATTGGCTGCCTTTGCCGTAGCGACTAAGTTGCGTCTGCGAAAAGAGCCGGTGAGCGGCGAGTTAGAGGAATTGCTGGACCCCTCCCTCTCTCTCCAGCTCAAAAGTGTGAAAAGCCCACCCCTAGAAGTGATTCGCTGGGTTGGGGCTTACCTGTAGCAGCAGCACGACCGCAATTGCTTGAACAGCAACCAGCTGATGGCTATGAATAAGTTGCTGGACAGTATGGTCGAGGCTTTAACCGGCTGCGTTAGCGCTAGCGGCGCGTCAGCGCTGCGGATTTTGACCACCCCAATCCCACCGGCTTACGGGATTTACCTCAAGCGAGTCTTGCTGATATATTGCATTGCTTTGCCTTTTAAGTTTGTGGAAAACCTGAATTTATGGACTGGCTTGATAGTGATTTTAATTAGTTTTGTTCTGTTTGGGGTTGAAGAAATTGGCAATGAAATCGAAGATCCTTTCGGTTACGACCCCAATGACCTGCCCTTGGATGACCTTTGCCAGACAATCCTCGGCAACATCGAGGATTTAAGTGCGCCGCTTTTGGCGCTAGAAAGCTCAAACACAAGTGATTTGCTCCCGACATCAGACTGCTAACAATGGATTCAATTCAACTCACCGGCATTCGCTGTTATGGATACACCGGCTACTTGCCAGAGGAACAAGTTCTCGGTCAGTGGTTTGAAGCAGACCTCACCCTCTGGCTGGATTTATCGCCAGCAGGCAAAAGCGACCGCATCGAAGATACCCTTGATTACCGCAAGGCAATTTCAACGGTGCAAGAGTTGCTAAAGACCTCTAAGTTTGCTTTAATAGAAAGAGTAGCTGCGGAAATTGCCGAGGCGATCT
>JALOOK010000252.1 GCA_025454445.1 Oscillatoria sp. Prado101
CTCTCAGCCGATAGGCTCAGAGGCGTAGGACAGGCGTCCCGCCTGTCCCAAAAGCGGAAAAGACGCTAAAGGGTGAGGTTCCAATCTCTTTAGAAGATTTTAACACAGCAGGTAAACTTTTGTAAACCACCGGATAGAACTAGAAACCGGGGTTCTTGAAGAAACCCGGTTTCTGGATGTTTCTACTTTACAAACCCGCTCTTAGCGCCAGCCTTTCTCAGCTCGTTCCAGCACGTAAGCGGCGACATCTTCGATTTGCTCGGCGCTTAAGCGGTTTTTGAAAGCGGACATATTGTTTTTGCCGTTCGCCACCAGAGAGGCGATCGCCTCCAGGGAGTCCATGTTATATTTTTTCAGAGCTTTTTGGCTGAGGTTCTTCCCCCGGCGGATAATATTGCCCCCATTCGGGTGACAGCCGGCACAGTGGACGCTAAAAACCTGTGCGCCGCTCGCAGTATCCGCCGCAAAAGCCGGCAAACTCAAGGCAACAGTCAGAACTGCCAGCAGTATGGCTTTGAGTAACTTTCTCAACGAACTTCTCCCTCCGCTCAGATATACTTAATGAGTATAGCAGTTTTCAGTTGGATGAAGTGCGCCCCAGAAACCCGGTTTCTTTCAGAAACCGGGTTTCTCAGTACCTCACTCAGAGGAAAAACGCTATATAAGCGCAAGCCGGTCAAGCTATCTCAAAAACCGACTTTCTTTTTGTATTGACCGGCAGAGAAACCCCCCGCAGCGCGTTCCCCCGCCGGCTCAATCAAGCACCTTCGTCTTTTGGCATCGCCCACTCTTCGCCATTTTCCTGCGCTTCTTTCAGAAACAGCAGTGCTAACCTGTTATATGTACCCGCCCCGACATATTGAGGGTAAGTGTGAGTCCGGCTATACACCCACACCAACTCCTCTCCGTCATAAATGCGGATGTCTTCAAACAAACTCTTGCATTTTGGTTTGAGAGATTTTGCCGTATTCAAGGCATCTGTCCATCTCTCGAATTCTTGGGAGAATCCAGGCGTTATCACTTTAAACATCGCTCGGCACTTAGGGTGGTTTTTCTAGTTTGACACAGGAAGGCACGGTTGGCCTGATATACTGGGGTGCGTGACGCAGCGCGAGAAACCCGGTTTCTTTAAGAAACCGGGTTTCTGGGCAAACACGTTCATCCAACGGAGAACCGCTATACCTTAAATTATCACGTAGGACAGGCGTCTCGCCTGTCCCTCTGACTGTTGAATTACAGCAAACATCTACCCACCGGCTCCCGCAATCTTTTGCAGCCCCCGCACCAGCCGCCCGATACCTTCCTGAGCGGTTTCCTTTTCCAGCGCACCGTAAGCCACGCGCAGGTAGCACCCGGAATCCATCCCGAAAGTCGTCCCCGGAATTGCCGCCACCCCATGCTCGCGGACAAGCTTTTCCACCAGCTCCATTGCGCCCAAATCAGTGTGAACCTTCAGCAGAAAATAGAACGCCCCATCCGCCTCCGGAATCGTGCATAAATCTCGCACACCCTCCAGTTCATCCAGCACCAGCTGTCGCACCTCAGCAATCGCATTTATCTTTTCCTGGCAATAGCTTGAACCCGCATTCAAAGCCCCCAAAGCCGCATACTGCGAAACCACAGGCGGACAAATTAGAATCGTATCTTGGATTTTTTGCACAGAGAGGAACAGGTGTTCCGGGATTACCATGTAGCCGATGCGCCAGCTGGCAAATCCGTAAGCCTTGGACAGCGAGAAAAGCGATATCGTGTGTTCGCTGCTATTTTCAATCGAACCGGGCGAAAAATGTTGAACACCGTCGTAGGTAAAATATTCATACGCCTCGTCACTGATGTGGTACACTCCTCTTGTGCGGCAAATTTCACTCACAGCCCGCAGCGACTCTGGGGAATACACCGCGCCGGTGGGATTGTTCGGCGAAATCGTCACAACAGCCCGCGTTTTGTCCGTAATCGCTTCCTCAATCGCATCCGGGCGCAGCTGGTAATTCTCATCCGTCCCAACCAGCACGGGGCGACAGCCGGCTGTGACAATCGCCATCTCGTGGTTGAAATAATAGGGCGTCTGGATTATAATTTCATCACCGGGGGAAGTGATGGCGAGAACCGCATTCATAAATCCCATATTGCTGCCGGCAGTCACAACAATGCGGTGCGAACCGCTGGGGGTGATGCCGTTCTCAGCTTTCAGCTTTTGGGAGATCGCCTCCCGCAGCGGCGCAATTCCATGCACCGCCTTGTACTTGTGATTTTCCGGGTCAGCCAGAAATTGAGAAATCTGCTGCGCCGCCTCCGGAGGAGGGCTGTAATAGACAACGCCCTGTCCCAGCGATATCGTACCCGGATAGCTGCGGATCAGTTCCCCGACAGCGGGAATAATTGGCGACTGCACAGCCTGCATTCTAGACGTGTATTTTTCCATTATACTATAGCGAAGAAGGAGTGAGTGAGATGAGGGAAAACAAGCAAACGCGACGGGCTTTTTTAGCTGAATTTTTTGCCCTAGCTACACTTATCGCCAGCTGCGGCGCACCCCAGAACACCGGCAGCCCGCAAGCCACCGGCACCGGGGCGCTCGTCTTCGGTTCTGGGGGACAGCCGGTGAGCCTAGAACCGGGCAATATCACCGACGGAAACTCCATCACTGTCCAGCGCCAAATCTACGAGCGCTTGCTGGAATTCAAGCCAGGAACTACCGAACTTCAACCCAGTCTGGCGACCTCTTGGTCTGCTGACAGCGACGGCAAAGTCTGGACTTTCAAACTGCGAACCGGCGTTAAATTTCACGACGGCACTGATTTCAATGCCGAAGCGGTAAAATTTAACATAGAGCGCTGGTGGGACCCCAAACACCCTCACGGCTACCGCAACGCCGGCAAAACCTACGAAATCTGGCAGCAACTTTTCGGCGGCTTCAAAGGCGACCCAAAATCCCTCCTCCAAGATATCAAAGTTGATGACAATTATACCATACAATTCACCCTCAAACAGCCCTTCGCCGCCTTCCCCGCCGCCATCGGTTCCGGATATTTCGGCATCGCCAGTCCCGCAGCTATCCAAAAAGCAGGTGCCAGCTACGGAACTCCCATCTCCCTAGCGGTTGGCACCGGCCCATTTATTTTCAAAGAATGGCGCACCGGCGACCGCATTTTACTGGAAAAGAACCCTAATTACTGGCAGCCCGGACTTCCCAAAACCAATCAATTAGTCATCCGCTTCATCACAGATCCCGCCGCCAGACTCGCGCAACTGAGAGCCGGTCAAGTCGATTTTACCACAGACTTATCCCCAGACCAAATGCCAGAAATTCAGCGCGACCCCAATCTCGAACCGGTTCCCCGCCCTTCCTTAAACCTCGGCTACCTAGCGCTCAATCCCAGCTACAAACCCCTCTCCGACGTGCGGGTGCGCCAAGCCATCGCCCTAGCCATCAACAAAAAAGCAATCGTCCAAGCTTTTTGGGGAAAACTTGGCACCGGCGACAGCCATTTCACCCCGCCATCAATGAATTGGGCGCAATCTGCTAAAATTGCTGATTACGAACACAGCCCGCAAAAAGCCAAACAGTTGCTAGCCGAAGCCGGCTACCCCAACGGCTTTGACTTAGAATTGTGGTACATGCCGGTGTCCCGACCCTATTTTCCCACTCCCAAACCAATAGCAGAAGCCTTCGCCGCCGACTTGAGCGCTATCGGCATTCGAGTCAGCCTCAAAACCAAAGACTGGGCAGCCTACCTCGCCGATCGCAACAAAACCCCCGGATTTCAAGCTTTCATGCTCGGCTGGACCGGCGATTACGGCGATCCCGACAACTTCTACTACCCCCACTTCGGACCCGGTTCAACCCAAGACTTAGGCGGCTGGAAAAACGACCGGCTCCTCAAATTGCTCGATTCAGGAAGGGCTGCTGGAGACAGTGCGGCGAGGGCAAAAATCTACGCCGAAGTCGATGAGATACTTCACCGCGAAGTCGTGCGCCTGCCGGTTGTCCACTCCCAGCCCCTTTTAGCCAAGCGCAAGAATCTTGCCGGTTGGGTTCCCAGCCCCCTCGGTTCCGAATCTTTTGAGACAGTGGAGAAAAAGTGAGCTATATTAACCGCAGATAAACGCAGATAAACGCAGATTTTTGCAAAATTCATCTGCGTCCATCTGCGTCCATCTGCGGTTTTATCAAATAAACCCTCAAACTTCATGTGGCAATACATCGCCAAGCGCCTGCTCAGCCTGCTGCCGGTACTCCTGGGAATCACCCTTTTGGTGTTCACCTTCTTGCACCTGATCCCCGGCGACCCAGCCGTGGTGCTGGTTGGCGAAAGAGCCACACCCGAACAGATTGCAGCCCTCCGGCAGCAATTAGGTCTAAATCAGCCCCTGCCGGTGCAGTATCTCGCTTTTCTGGGTAACCTGATTCGCTTAGATTTCGGCACCAGTATCATCAGCGGAATTCCGATCGCCGAGGAAATCAGAAACAGGTGGCCGGCTACTTTTGAACTGTCCGTTGCGGCAATGATCGTGGCGCTGCTGCTGGGAATACCGGCAGGGGTTTTCGCCGCAGTGCGCAAAAACGGCTGGCTGGACAACCTGCTGATGACCGGCTCTTTAATAGGAGTCTCCCTGCCGGTATACTGGTTGGGATTGCTGCTAATTTACCTGTTCGCGGTCAACCTGCAGTGGCTCCCCGCCAGCGGAAGGCTGAGCGCTGACTTAGCCTTCACCTTCAAGCCACTCACCGGCTTTTACGTACTCGACGCACTGCTCAAGCTAGACGCTGCCGCGCTCAAAGACGCCCTCGCTCACCTGGTACTGCCGGCACTCACCCTGGGCACGATTCCCCTGGCAATCCTAGCGCGGATGACCCGCAGTGCTATGCTGGAAGTCCTCTCCCAAGACTACATCCGCACCGCCAGAGCTAAGGGCGTTCCGGAATACCGGATAATTTTCCTGCACGCCCTGAAAAACGCCCTGCTGCCGGTGATCACCACCACTGGTTTGCAATTTGGCACCCTCCTCGCCGGTGCGGTACTCACTGAAACTATCTTCTCATGGCCGGGAATCGGCTCGTGGATTTATGATGGAATTCTGGCGCGAGACTATCCAGTCGTGCAAGCCGGTGTGGTGTTCGTCTCTGTTACCTTTGTGTTAATTAACCTGCTCGTTGATATTTCCTATGCCTTCCTCGATCCGAGGATTAAGTACCGGTAAATTGCGCCGTGCTAGAACAAGAAACCGGGTTTCTTGTAGTGGGTAAGCCGGAGAACTCAGCTTTCCTACAGAAGAAACCCGGTTTCTGGCTCCTCGCGAAGAAACTCGCGAAGAAACCGGGTTTCTTGAAGAAACCCGGTTTCTGCCCCCGCAGCTAGATTAAAATTACCTTTATAAAGCCGCTCTAAACTAACAGCAACTCGTGCAAAAATCTTTCCAGCAATTTTGGCAGTCCACTTCGGGGAAAATTGGCTTCGCCCTCACCGTCGCCCTAGTGCTGCTGGCACTCCTAGCCCCGATGCTCCACCCCTACGATCCCGCCACTGACCGGGACTATTTGGCGCGGCTGAAACCCCCCAGCGCCCAGCACTGGTTGGGCACTGACGGACTGGGGCGGGATATTTTGGTGCTGGTGTGGTACGGGATGCGCACTTCACTCAGCGCCGGACTCGTTTCCGTCGCCCTGGGAATGGCTGCCGGCGTGCTTTTGGGGCTGATTGCCGGCTATTTTCGGGGGCCGGTGGAAACCTTGATTGGCTGGCTGACAGACATCCTCTTGGCTTTTCCCTCCATTCTCCTGGCCATCGCCGTCGTCACCGTCACCGGCCCCAGCCTGCAAGGCGTTATGCTAGCAGTGGGACTCGTGCAAATCCCCATTTACATCCGGCTCACCCGCAGCATGGCACTGTCCCTCAGAGAGCGGGAATTCGTTATGGCGGCGAAAGCCCTCGGAGCCTCACCGGCACGCATCCTGTTGCGCCACATCCTGCCGGCAACTCTGGGCCCGCTTGTCGTGCAGGCCACCCTCTCCACCGGCACCGCCACCCTGGAAGCTGCCGGTTTGGGATTCTTGGGACTCGGAGCCCAACCCCCCACCCCAGAACTGGGAACCATGCTCGCCGACGCCTTCAAAGGCGGCTACTCTCTCTCCTCCCCCTGGACAACCCTGTTTCCCGGTTTAGCGATTACGATGAGTGTTCTAGCGTTTAATATGCTGGGCGACGGTCTGCGCGACGACCTAGATCCGCGCTATAAAAATTAGAGTTCACCTATATACGGTTAATCACTTAAGGAAAAGGAGTTCGCATTATTTTAAGGCTGAACAAGGCGATGGCTTAAAAGTGGCGCTATTAGTGAGGGGTAATAAATTTAGGAGAAGAGTTATGGACGCTCAAGAGTTGCTGGCGCGTTACGCGGCAGGAGAGAGAGATTTTAGTGGGATTGATTTGAGTCTTGTTGGGCAATAATCACTCGCTTAATAAAGCCGATTTGACTGGGGTAGATTTGAGGGAGGCTAAAATAGACGTCTTTCCCTATTGATAGGGTTTCTGGGATAACCCACCTCCCGCACCTTAAATGCGATTGCGCTATTATTGAAGGTGTGAGCGGATTCGAGAGGAGGGTTATGGACAGAGAAGAGTTGCTCAGGCGGTACGCTGCCGGCGAAAGAGATTTTGCTGGAGTTGATTTGAGTGGTATCGCTCTGGAAAACGTTGACTTAAGGGGGATCAACTTGAGCAATACCAACTTGAGTGGGGCCCAATTGTCCGATGCCAAGCTGAGTGAAGCTAACCTTGCCGGTGCAGACTTGAGCAATGCTAACCTGTTTTATGCCAGAATGGGCAGAGCTGACCTGAGTGGAGCCGATCTGAGGGGGAGCAACTTGGATTGCACTGACTTGGAATATGCCAATCTAAGTGGAGCTGACTTGATTGGAGCTAGTATATGTGAGGCCAATCTCAGTGGGGCAGACTTGAGTGAGGCTGATTTGAGTGAAGCTAATCTGGGGCAAACTTCTCTCTGCGAAGTCAACTTAACCGGCGCGTCTTTGAGAGATACCAATATAGAGGAATGCTCCCTACAGCAAGCCAATTTAA
>JALOOK010000253.1 GCA_025454445.1 Oscillatoria sp. Prado101
AAACCGCCAGAGGCGCTCTACAAAACTAAAAACTTATTCCTCAATAATCTCATCCTACCCATGAAATTGCAGCGGTCTACTCTAATTTTGATGCTATTGGCTTCGCTCGCTGGTGGGTTTGTTTACGTTTATGAGATTCAGGGCGCTCCTGAACGAGAAGCTGCCAAAACAAAGCAGCAGCAAATCTTTTCCTTTAAGGAACAGGACGTGCAATCTCTGACGGTGAAAAACCCGAAACAAATGCTGGCGTTTGAGAGGGTATCTCAGGAGAAGCAGCAAACGCCGGGGCAACCCAGCTGGCTGGTGAAAGTTCTCAATTCGGCACCAGCAGCACAGCCGGCAACCTGCAAAGCACCAGCCGCAGGAAAGACTGCAGCAACCTGCCAAGCACCCCCACCGCCGCCACCCCCGCCACCCTCCGCCTCAGCGAAACCGCCAGAAAAACCGGCAACTTCCTCGAAACCGGCAGCAACGGCTTCCCCCTCCGGTTCCGCCAAACCGGCAGAAAAACCGGCAAAAGATTCCGCCGACACTTCAGGAGTTCCAGCTTCTGACGCATCGGTAACATTTTTGCTCAATCTGCTAACCACCGGCAAAAGCGACCGCACCCTGGTGATGACTGACCCAGGCAAACAGCGCCAAGAATACGGTTTGGAGCAGCCGGTGGCAACGGTAGAAGTAAAACTGAACAATCAGCAAAGCCATCGCTTGATTTTGGGCAAGCCTGATTTTAACGGCACTTTTTTGTACGCTCAAGCTGACCCGCCGGCAGACCAATCTGAGGCTATCGAGGTGCTTTTGGTTTCTCCGGACTTTCAAAATGCTGTCAATCGCCCCCTGTCTGAATGGAAAAGCTCGGAGAAAGATTCTAAGCAGTCTGAAAACACTTCTAAAGACAAGGACTCTAAGCCGGCTCCTAAGGAAACTGGTAAGGGAATTGGGGGAAGTGCGGACAAATCCGCTCCTCAAGCTCCTAAGTAGCGACTGCCTAGTCTAAAGAAAAGAAAACCAGCTTTCCGATTTGCACAAAGCCGGCAGCCTAAAGACTACGCTGCTTTTAACCTGCTTTTTCCTTGAAAGTCGGCAGAGCCGACAGATGGCGTTCCCAGGCAGATCCTGGGAACGAGAGACATAAGTCCACTATAGATATAAGGCGTAGGACAGGCGTCTCGCCTGTCCATATATCCACAGGGCAAGAATGAGATAAAATCCGATTGATTGCTTTAATTATTTACGGGCAGCCAAAATCTGAAACCCTCTGTGCTGGCGGCTTTTACTGGAGCATCTCGGATTTTACCCCCCGGAAAAACCCAATCTAAAATCTAAAATCTCAAATCGGCACGCCTCCGCGCCGTTGGGGGGTGAGCGAATCGGGTGAGATTGCTCTTGTACTTAAACCGGCAACCCGGTTATCTTGCAGGAAGAGGTTCCATATTCACTCGGGTGCCGAGACGCAGGAATGAGGGATGGCTGGCAAGAATGTTGCGGGACGGTTACAAAAATTGATTGTTGCCTATTCAGCACTGGGGATTTTGGCCACCGGCACGCTCGTTGCTGTGGTGAGCGCAGTGCCGGTGTATCACCATCTCAAACAAAACGAGGAGAGAAATCTGCTGCTAGCCGTCAGAACCCGAACCCTGGCGGTGGAGGAATACCTCAGGCGAACTAAAGACATCGCCAAGCAGATCGCCAGCCGCACCGAACTCCGCAACCACCTGGAGGCGTACAGCAGGCAGAAGCTCAGCCTCAAGCAATTGGTGAATTTGAGCTTGCCCAAACTCAGAGACGCCCTCAACCAGTCTCAGGAATTGGCAGGGATTACCCGCCTCGATGTCTCTGGCAAACTGGCGGTGACGGTAGGGCTGCCGGTGCCTCCCGAATTTTGGCCCGTTCCAGATGCCGGCTCCCAGGAGGCGAAGGTTTATGGCCCAGTGACTCTGAAAGGTGCCCCCTATCTAGTGGTGGGTGTTCCAATTCTGTTTCAATCCCGTTTCCCGGATTCACCGTTTCAATCCCGTTTCCGAGATTCATCCATTGGCCAATCCAGGCGAGTGGGCACGGACATCGTTTTGTTCAAGCTCGACCGCTTGCAGCAGATTCTAGCAGATGACTCAGGTCTGGGCCAAACCGGCCAAACAGTTCTCGGAACAGTGCTCCCCGACGGAGTGCAGCTGTTTTTCCCCTTGAGAGAAAACAAGGGGCGCTCTCCAGCCGTGGGGCAAAAGGCGGGCAGATGGTGGGAGATAAATTGGAAATCCAGTGGGGCTCCAATTTCCGCAGGTGGGGCAGAGGGTGGGGCAGATCGTGAGGGCGCAATTCCAGCAGCAGTAGCACAGGGAACTCAACTCCCCATTCCCAATCCCCAACTCCCGATCCCCAATTCCCAATCCCTGATTCCCAAAACCTCTCTCCTGGGAATAGCCCTGCAAAAGGCTGTCGCTCAAAACACCGGCATCCTTTCGCCATCGGGTGCCGGCGGTGGCGCTGAGATTGTGGCCTACAGCCCGATTCGAGACAGCCAGTGGGGGATCGCGGTCACAGTCGCTGACTCCGAACTCTATGGGCCGATCTACCGCCAGATTGCTGCCACCGGCAGTGCGATTGCTGTTTTGGTTTTGCTGGGCACCGGCGGCACCGCACTCCTGCTGCGCTCGCTTGTCGGCAAGGCCATCGTTCACGCTGCCGAACTGGAGCGGATGGTTGAGCAAAAAACCGCATCTTTGGAAACCGAACAGCAGTGCCGGATATCGGTACAGGAGGCGCTCCGGGAGTGGGAAGAGCGCTATGCGATCGCCGCTGCCGGTGCCAACGACGGGCTGTGGGATTGGAATCTGGAAAGCAGCGAGGTTTATTTTTCGCCGCGCTGGAAAGCTACGCTCGGTTACGGCGAAAACGAAATCGGCACTCACTCCTCAGAATGGTTCAACCGCGTGCATCCCGACGACGTGGAGCGGCTGAAAGCGGAGATTACCGTTCATTTCGCAGGGCTGACCTCCCATTTGCGAAACGAACACCGCATCTCGCACAAAGACGGCACCTACCGCTGGGTGCTCTGTCGGGGAGTGGCAATTCGCAACACCGGCGACAAAGCCTATCGCATGGCCGGTTCTATGACTGACATCACGGCGCACAAGGCTGCTGAGGAAGAGAATATCCGTCTAGCCGCTTTCCCCAGAAACGACCCCAATCCGGTTCTGGCATCAGACCGGCAGGGCAACCTGATTTACATCAACCCAGCCGCACAGCGGGTGCTGGCCCAGCTGGGCGTCGAGGAGGCAACTGGTTTTTTGCCGGCAAATCACCCCAAACTGGTGCGCCGGTGTCTGGAAACCGGATACGGCGAGCGCCAGATCGAGGCGACGGTTGGCAGCCGCGTCTTTTCTTGGACCTATCACCCCATCCCCGCACTGGATGTCGTGCACATGTACGCCACTGATATTACCGAGCGCCTGTGGGCGGAACAGCAGTTGCTCCACGCCGCATGGCATGACGGGCTCACCGGCACCCCCAACCGCAACAAATTTATCCACCAGCTTTCCCAGACCGTGGAGCGGGCCAAACAGCGGCAGGACGATCTGTTTGCCGTGCTGTTTTTGGATCTGGATCGCTTCAAAGTGGTCAATGACAGCCTCGGGCACAGCAAGGGGGATCAATTTCTGATTGCGGTGGCGCGGCGACTGCAAGCGTGCTTGCGCCCCGGGGATCTCGTCGCCAGACTTGGGGGAGATGAGTTTACGATCCTGCTGTCAGAGATTAGCGACGTTAGCGACGCCACCGAGTTTGCCGAACGCATCCAGCTGGAACTGATGCAGCCGGTCAATCTCAGCGGGCACGAAGTGTTCACCACCGCCAGCATTGGCATCGCCATCGGCGCGTACCGCCCAGCGCCCTCCCAAAGCGAGCCGGTCGGTCGCCCATACGAGCAACCGGAAGACATTCTCCGCGACGCCGACCTGGCCATGTATCGCGCCAAGGCGCTGGGAAAAGCCCGTCATGTGGTGTTCGACGCCGCCATGCACGAACGCGCCTTAGCGCTTTTGCAGTTGGAGAATGACTTGCGGCGAGCGATTCAAGAAAATAGTGAGGGCTCAATTTTGAGTTCAGAATTGACTGGAGGGAGTGCCACCGGGCGGGCCCAAGTCTACCAGGGGTTTTCAGGCGAGAGCCAGTCGGAGCGACTGAAGGGTGAGCTGTTGCTTTACTACCAGCCGGTTGTGGCGCTGGATACGGGTCGAATTGCCGGATTTGAGGCTTTGGTGCGCGGGCGGCACCCAGAACGCGGTCTGATTTCACCGGCAGAGTTTATTCCAGTGGCAGAAGAAACTGGAATGATTGTACCTCTGGGGGCGTGGGTGTTGCTGGAGGCGTGCCAGCAGCTGCGCCGGTGGCAGGAGCAATTTCCCGACCGGCACGAATTGACGATGAGTGTCAATCTGTCTGGCAAACAGCTCGCCCAACCGGATTTGCTGCCGCAAATTGACAGAATTTTGCTGGAAACCGGCATTTCTCCCACTTATTTGAAGCTGGAGATTACGGAGAGCGTGCTGATGGAAAATGCCGCCGCTGCTGCTGAAGTGCTGGAGAAGCTGCGAGACCGGAATATTAATTTGTGCGTCGATGATTTCGGCACCGGCTATTCGTCTTTGAGCTATTTGCACCGCTTTCCTATCAATACGCTGAAGATTGACAGGTCTTTTGTCATGGAGATGTCTGGGGATGATGAGAACTCAGAAATTGTGCGAGCGATTGTGACGCTCGCTCACAACCTGGGCATGTATGTGGTGGCGGAAGGAGTGGAAACAGAGAAGCAGCTGGTGCAGCTCTGGGCGCTGCAATGCGAATACGGGCAGGGCTATTTTTTTTCCAAGCCCCTGCGAGCTGAGGATGCTGAAGCGTTGCTGGCTGACAATCCCCAGTGGTGAGAGCTGATATATAGCGGTACTGAGAAACCCGGTTTATTAAAGAAACCGGGTTTCTGGCGTTGCACAATTGCAGCGATGTTCCCCACCCCCCAACCCCCTCAACGCAAGCGGGGAGGGGGAGTAAGAGAGGGTTTTGGATGAGTGCAAAAATGGCGAATTGATAGGGAGGCTTACACCTAAAGTGGATCTCTTGTAGGGGCGAAGCATGAGCGCTACTATTTGTGCAATCGGTGAAAGGATTAGATCCGCTCATGCTTCGCCCTTTCCCTACCGCTCCCCGCAGACAACCTCAATAATATGGCTACTGCTATATACCAGGCAACGCCGGGTTTTGTGTACTTCATCCAACTAAAAACCGCTTTAAACTGCGTGACAGCGGAAAAAAGGCAAAAGAAAGATTCCTTTCTTTTTGCCTTTAGATAGGCTAATTTTTGCAGTATAGCTAATTGCTGTGAGAGCCTCGAAACTTTGTAGATGCGTTTAACGATGCTCTGTGAGTTATAAATTAGCAGCCCTGCCAACCTAAGTTGTTATTCCGCCACCAAGGAGATAACCGGATTGATTCAGGAGTGCAGTTTGTTTATAGCTTCCAGTGCCTGATTTGGCATCCCAGCTATTTGATCAAGACAAATCCGTCACATTTAGTTTTTGCGGCCACCTGATTGCGGTTCACCGTCGCCGGACTGGTTTACACTCGCATCTCCCTGCTCGGCATAGAGGAATCTATCCAGTTGAGCTGAGCGCTGATCTGTCTTGTGGAAATGGGCTACTAAACCAATCACTAATAGGCTAGACAAAACAACAGACATGTACTTTAGCATGGTAGATACCTGTATCAAAGGTTGCGTTTATTGATACGGGATCTAACCTTTGCCATCAGGATAAAAAAAACCAGCCGGCTGCAAAAAAATCACCCGCCGGTCGCAAAACCGGCACACCGGCATTTACACGGATAGTCTGGATGGCGACAAGCCACTATCATGAGTCAGAATTGCATAAAAGCAGATTTTTCCGATTCAGAGCCGTTTGTTCCTGGCTCCCGGTTGCAGATTGCCAACAGTATCCGACCGGCACTCCTTGCCGGTGGGGTGTGTTGTGGGAACGCACCCCGGCACTCTTGACATCCGAGACGTTATATGTATTCGCCGCTGCCGGTTGCAGATTGCCAACAGTATCCGACCGGCACTTGCCGGTGGGGTGTGTTGTGGGAGCGCACCCCGGCACTCTTGACATCCGAGACGTTATATAGCAGTAGCCAGTTAGGTTAGGACGTAGGACAGGCGTTCCCTCCAATCCCAGAGACCTGGAGGCTAGGGCGAAGCCGTACCAACGCCTATACTGTCGTAGCCTGTAGGGTGGGTTCCCTCCTAGGGAAGCGGCATCCACCTTCTTGACATCCGAGACCTTATAGCAGCAGTCATATTGGGCACGGACGTAGGACAGGCGTTCCCTCCAATCCCAGAAACCTTGAGGCTAGGGCGAAGCCGTACCAACGCCTATACTGTCGTACTTTATGCCCTGCAATTCCCTGAGCCGGTTTTGCAAGCATTCAACCGGCTCACTCAACTGCCAAACACTTCGCCCGCCCCTCTCGCCATCGCTTCCAACTGCCGGCGCACCCCCTCTGGGCGCAGCCAACCGTAGCCGGCGCATCCCAGGGTGTGGAGCAAACCTTGAAACTCCTCCTCACTCCAACTGGGGGAAACAGTGGACTGCATGACCGGCAGAATATCCCCACGGCGATCCACCACAAACTCAGGCGTGCGCAGCCTCAAGAATGCCTCAAGTAATGGTCTAGCCCCCTCATCCCAATCTGCAGGATGCCGGTGTTCCAGCTCCCAGTCTAAAACCCACAGTTTCACGGTATTGTCCCAACTCCCCGACGACAGGGCACATCTGCCATCCGGGCTCAGACACACTGACCACACCGAGGTTGTATGTCCCTCAAAGGTGCGCAAGCACCGCCCCGTTGCCACTTCCCACAGTTTCAGGGTTTTGTCATAACTCCCCGACAGGGCAAATCTGCCATCCGGGCTCAGACACACTGAGGACACCGGCTCTGTATGTCCCTCAAAAGTGCGCAAGCACCGCCCCGTTGCCACATCCCACAGTTTCAGGGTTTTGTCCCCACTCCCCGACAGG
>JALOOK010000254.1 GCA_025454445.1 Oscillatoria sp. Prado101
GGTGGCGATTAATGAAGCTGTGGAACTGGCCAAACGCTACAGCGGCGAGGACGGGCACCGGTTCATTAACGGGGTGTTGCGCCGCGTTACTGACCAACTTAAGGGTGCCGCGAGCGTGGAGTAGGGAAAAGTGAACCGCTCAGCCAGCCCTCGGACGCGCCCGAAGGAAGTGGGAAGAAGGGATTCGTGAGAGTCCAGAATTAATGGTCTAAAATATAAGGTAGAAAGTTTAAGAATTGTAATGGCTTTTAATTGGTTCCGCCGCGAGTTTAGCGATAAACCAGAGTTGCCTCAAGAGGAGCAGGCCAAACCGGCTGCCGCTGAGCCGGAAGCCGCGCCCGCACCCGCGCCCCCACAGGCGATCTCGTCGGCTGTGGCTGAAGATTACCTGCTCTGGGCGAAGGCGGCTTACAAAAATATTCAGAAACAGCAACAGGCGCAGGAAAAAACTGCTGTGGCTGTCGCGCCACCGGCACCTGAGGAGGAAGCTGAAGCAGAATCGCAGGCGGCGGCTGAGCCGGAAACTGCAGGAACTGAAGTCGCACCGGCAGAAGTCACCGAGACGGCTGAACCCGTGACGGCAGTTGCGCCCGCTGAGGAGCCAGACGCTGCGGCGGCGGCAGAAACGCCGGTGTTGCCGGCGGAGGCGGAAACAGAAGCGCCAGAGACTGCTGAACCTGCAGCTGAAGCTGAACTCGCGCCGGCGCTTGAGCCTGTGCCCTTCTGGGCCAGAGCGGAGGCTGACCGGCAAGCGCGATTGGAACGGCTAATGGCCACAGCCGTCGAAACGCCGGAACCGGAAACGGAAAAGCCAGCAGATGCGGTGTCGGAGGCTGCTGAGGAAGTTGCGGGAGTGGCGTTTGACGAGGGGTTCTTGTGGTCAGCGGAAGTTCTGGCGGCGCAAGGGCGGCGTCCCGATGACATCTCCATTGAAGAAATTACCTGGCTGAAGAAGCTGCGGCTTGGTTTGGACAAAACCCGCCGCAGCCTGATTAACCAGCTGAAGGCGATCGTGGGCCAAGGGCCCCTGAACCAGGCCGCGGTGATGGAGATTGAGTCGCTGCTGCTGCAAGCCGATGTGGGAGTGGAGGCGACCGAGTATATTATTGACTCCCTGCAGAAAAAGCTGCGAGAGGAAGCCCTACCGCCCGACTCGGCGATCGCCTACCTGAAAAAAATCCTGCGGGACATGCTCGACCGGCCCACCGGCAAGTCGTACAATCCCACTTTCGCCCCTGAAAAAGAGCAGCTGAACATCTGGCTGATCACGGGAGTCAACGGTGCCGGCAAAACCACCACCATCGGCAAAATTGCCCACATTGCCCAGAAATCTGGCTACCGCTGCTTGATTGCCGCAGCGGACACGTTCCGGGCGGCGGCGGTGGAGCAAGTTAAAATATGGGGTCAGCGCAGCGGCGTGGAGGTGATTGCCAATCCGGGGCAGAACACTGACCCGGCGGCGGTGGTGTTTGATGCCATCGCCGCAGCCCGATCGCGAGAGGTACAATTGCTGCTGGTTGACACTGCCGGTCGGCTGCAGAATAAGAAAAACCTGATGGAGGAACTCAGTAAGGTCCGGCGGATTATCGATAAAAAAGCCCCTGACGCCAAGATTGAATCGCTGCTGGTTTTGGACGCCACTCTGGGCCAAAACGGCCTGCGCCAAGCTCAAGTTTTCTCCGAGGTAGCCCAGCTGAGCGGGGTGGTCTTGACAAAACTCGACGGAACTGCTAAAGGAGGTGTGGCTTTAGCGGTGGTCAAGCAGCTGGGATTGCCGATCCGCTTTATCGGTGCCGGTGAGGGCATTGAAGACCTGCGCCCGTTTTCCAGCTATGAGTTTGTGGAAGCCCTGCTGAGTGGCTAGTGGGGGGCAGCAGCAGGGCCAGCCCCTTTGGCCCGGAATTTTAAACTCTCCCATCGGGCAAGCGACCCCCCCAGCGGAATATTTCGGCAAATACTCCTTTCCCAGATAAATTGACTAAAGTACAATAATCCGGTAATAGCGGGATCTTGATCTCGGGTGTGGAATAGCAGGACTCGCAGTCAAAACTGTCAGGCTTGTCTTGACAGAGTAACGAGTGCATGCTATAATATGTGACCCGTTTAGCGCTCAGGCGGGAAAGACTTGGAAATGCTGCTCAGTTGCTGGCTCTTGCGGTCACGCCTCCTGGCCAGCCTCAACCCTGCAAACGCTCTTCGCGCCGCACAGGAGAAGGCGCGATCTATCGCCTAGTTCCTTGAATCTGACTGTCGCGATCCCGTGAGCTGAATTGCGCCTCAAGCCTTTGGAACTTCTGCTGGCTTCCCCTGTTCCTTACTACCCAATCCGATTTCCAGAGCCTCCCGTCACCTGAATTACCCGTACTCCGATGACTGCTGTACCTCTGCCTCGCCGGCCATCACCCTCTCCACCCGCAGCGAACAGTTGCGCCCCTACAGACATGACACCGGTTTTTGCCCTCAAAGAACTGGTGGCGCGTTTGCAGCGGGAACAGCACAAAATCCAGGACTTGCTCAGCTCCTTGGGGTTCGCCCTGCGCAGCTTTAACAATCTCAATCAGTTTTTGGAGCTGATCCCTCTGGTGGCCAGTCGGGTTACCGATGCGGACGGGGGAGCGCTGGTGCTGTTTAAGCCGAACGGTCAAGTGAAGCTGCAGCGACTGCACTGCCAGGAAGGTCGCCAGTGTCAGGATATCCGGCAAGCGCTGGAAGCCGCCACCCGTCAAGCTACGGCGTCCTTCTCGAAAACGGCCACCGTGACGCCCAACCCCGCGACTCTTGACTATCACGTCAGCCGCAGCTTGGGCCCTGACGTTCAGCTGTTCGGCACGGCTATCTTGGCGAAGAATGCCGAGCGGGGGCGGCTTTACGTTTTCAGCCGCAACCCAGAGTACAAGTGGACGGAAACGCGCCAGAAGTTAGTCCGCTTGGTGGCTGACCAAACTGCAGTGGCGATTGAAAATGACGAGCTGACGGTTGAGCTGCGCCAGAAGGAGCGCCTCGACCGCGAGCTGGAAATTGGGGCGGAAATCCAGCTGCGCCTGCTTCCCCGCCAGTGCCCTCAAATTCAGGGGGTTGAGCTGGCAGCTCGCTGCCAAACGGCCAACCGGGTGGGGGGGGATTATTACGATTTTATTCCCACCAGTCCCGACCGGGCGCGGCAAAAAAATCACGGCGGCAATCCAGCCGGTCACTGGAGTGTGGTGATTGGGGATGTGATGGGTAAGGGGGTTCCCGCCGGTTTGATTATGACGATGACGCGCGGGATGCTGCGGGCGGAGGTGCTCAACGGCCATTCGCCGGCGCGGATTTTGCAACATCTCAACCGGGTGATGTATGCGGATTTGGAAAATTCCCACCGGTTTGTGACGCTGTTTTATTCAGAATATGACCCGCAAAGTCGCATTCTGTCTTTCAGCAACGCCGCCCACCACCCTCCTTTGCTTTGGCAAGCGGCTACCGGCTCGATTAAGCGCCTGGACACTCTGGGGATGCTGATTGGGCTGGATGCGGAAAGCCGGTATGATGAAGCTTGCGTGCAGCTGCAGCCGGGAGATACGATTATTTATTTTACGGATGGGTTTACGGATGCCGCTAACCAAAGCGGCGATCGCTTCGATGAGGAGAATCTCAGCGCTGCTTTCCAGTGGGCTTGCCAGCACTGCTCGAGTTCTCAAGAGATTCTGGATTATCTGTTCGAGCAAGTCCAACAGTTCATCGGTGCGAATAACCGTAACGGGGATGATATGACTCTGGTGGTTATGAAGATTCAAGCTACTGAATAGGGAAGGGGGGAAATGGTGGGACTGAGCGAATTGCAAGCAATCACAGCAGGTGCTGCCGGTGGCGATTGTTTGCCGGTGCTGCTGGGACAGCTGCCGGTGAGTTGGACTGTGCTAGCGCAACAAGTCAGCAACCAAGATTTGTGGGGTCAGGTGGTGAGATCCTGGAATCATTTTGTCTCGACCGGCCAAATCTGGGCGCTGCTGATTGGCATTGCTGTGGGATATGCGTTTCGGGGGCTGACTCGCTATTGAGGGGCATGGGGCATGGGGCATGGGGCATGGGGCATGGGGCATCATCGCATGGGGGATTGCTAATTGTCTTCGCCAGGGCGGGTTGATTAATATCCTTGACTTGCTGCAGATATCCCCTCACCCCCCAGCCCCCTCTCCCGCAAGGGGAGAGGGGGAGAAATAAGAGAGCCACTGGTAGATTGGCGCGATAGAAGATGCTGCTACCCGCCCTAACTGTGAAATAATGATGGCACCGGCTTGGCCAAAAAGCAGCTTGATTTGAGGAACTTGTTTTTTGACGGGTGCGGTGAGTTGCTAATCGTTAAAAAAAACTGTTTTAATTTAGGAAATAGGGCGGGGATAGCTTATTTTATAGGGAGTGATTGACCCTGTGAAAAATGACGGCTGAACAGAAAACTTGGAGCCAGCGGTTTGAAAAGGCCCTGCATCCGGCAATTGAGCGTTTCAATGCCAGTATTGGCTTTGACATTGAACTGATTGAATATGATATCACCGGCTCGGTGGCTCACGCCAAGATGCTGGCAAAAACTGGCATTATTTCAGCGGAGGAGGGCGAGCGGCTGGCTGCCGGTTTGGAGCAGATCCGCCAGGAATACCGGGAGGGCAATTTCACTCCTGGGACAGATGCGGAAGATGTCCACTTTGCGGTAGAGCGCCGGCTGACGGAGATTGTCGGGGATGCCGGTAAGAAGCTGCACACGGCGCGTTCGCGCAATGACCAAGTGGGTGCGGATACCAGGCTTTACCTGCGCGACCAAATTAACCAGATTCGGGAACAGCTGCGGGAATTTCAGGAAGTTTTGCTGAATTTGGCGGAAACGCACGTCGAAACGCTGATTCCGGGCTACACGCATTTGCAGCGGGCGCAGCCGGTGAGTTTGGCGCACCACTTGCTGGCGTACTTTGAAATGGCGCAGCGCGACTGGGAGCGTTTGGGTGATGTGTTCAAACGGGTGGATATCTCGCCGCTGGGTTGCGGTGCGCTTGCCGGCACGACTTTCCCGATAGACCGTCATTATACCGCCGAGTTGCTGGGGTTTGCCGGTGTTTATGCGAACAGTTTGGATGGGGTGAGCGATCGGGATTTTGCGATTGAATTCCTGGGTGCGGCTAGTTTAATTATGGCACATTTGAGCCGGCTGTCTGAGGAAGTGATTCTCTGGGCTTCTCAGGAGTTTGGCTTTGTGACGCTTACCGACAGTTGCGCGACGGGTTCCAGTATTATGCCGCAAAAGAAGAACCCCGATGTGCCAGAATTGGTGCGGGGGAAATCCGGTCGGGTTTTCGGGCATTTGCAAGCGCTGCTGGTGCTGGTGAAGGGGTTGCCTCTGGCGTATAATAAGGATTTGCAAGAGGATAAGGAAGCGTTGTTTGATACGGTTAAGACGGTGAGGGCTTGCTTGGAGGCGATGACGATTTTGCTGCGAGAGGGGATAGAGTTTCGCACGGTGCGTTTGGCGGAAGCGGTGGCGGAAGACTTCTCGAATGCGACGGATGTGGCTGACTATTTGGCGGCGAAGGGTGTGCCTTTCCGGGAGGCTTACAACCTAGTGGGGAAGGTGGTGAAAACTTGTCTGGCTGCTGGGAAGTTGCTGAAGGATTTGAGTTTGGAGGAATGGAAGGCGTTGCACCCGGCGTTTGAGGGGGATATTTATGAGGCGATTGCGCCGAGGCGAGTGGTTGCGGCTCGAAATAGTTATGGCGGTACGGGGTTTGAGCGGGTGAGAACAGCGATTGAGAGTGCTCGTTCTAGAATGAGTTTGTGATTTGATCGCGAGCGAGGTGAAGAAACCGGGTTTCTTAAAGAAACCCGGTTTTTAGCAGCCGTGATGTTCTCGTTGTTCTCGTTCCCAGCATGGCAGCTGGGAACGCTCCCCAGGAGGCGGAGCCTCCTTATTCCTGACTATGGCTGGGGGAAGGAAATGCGAAAAAAGAAACTCTTCAAATTAAGTCTGTTCAAAACAGGGGTTAAGAAACCGGGTTTCTTAAAGAAACCCGGTTTCTAGCAGCCGCGATCGCCGGTTAAGTGCCTTTCGGTATTATCTCAATAGCCAAATTGGTTAGAAAATTAGAGATTAAGGGCTGGTGACACGCCTGCCCTACGGATAAGCTGTTAAGCTTTTAAAAAGCCTAGGATTTCATGCCTGAGGCCAAGTCTCCAGATACCCGTTTCCAAGCAGAGGCTGGGAACGAGGGGAAAAGGAGGCAGAGCCTCCAGATACCCGTTCACGAGAGAAAGGAGGCAGAGCCTCCAGATACCCGTTCCCAGGCTCCGCCTGGGAACGAGAGAAAAATCAAAAATCTAAAATACCAAATAGGTAGAACTATGTCGGATCACAATCATCACAGCCACGAACCGGATAATTACAGTCTGGCTTTTAGGATTGGTCTTGCTCTCAATAGCGGGTTGGTAATAGCTGAGGTAATTTTTGGGTTGCTGGCGCATTCTCTGGCGCTGCTTGCGGATGCCGGTCACAATCTCAGCGATGTTTTGGCGCTGCTGCTGGCTTGGGGAGCGAGTGAGCTTTCCCGCCGTCCTCCGTCGCTGCGCTACACTTACGGGTTGCGCCGGTCTTCGATTTTGGTGGCGCTGTTAAATGCGACGTTTCTGCTGCTGGCGACCGGGGGAATTGCTTGGGAAGCGATTCAGCGGTTGCGCGAACCGGGAACGGTTGCTGGGGGTGCGGTGATGGGTGTTGCGGCTGTGGCGATTGCAATTAATACGGCGACGGCTTTGATGTTCATGTCTGGGAGTAAGGGGGATTTGAATATTCGAGCGGCGTTTTTGCACATGGCTGGGGATGCTTTGGTGTCTGTGGGTGTGGTGATTGCCGGTATGGTGATTTTGGCGACCGGCTGGTTTTGGTGCGATCCGGTGATGAGTTTAATTATTGTGGCGGCGATTGTGGCGGGTACTTGGGGGCTGCTGCGAGAATCTGTTAATCTGGCGCTGGATGGGGTGCCGGTTTCTGTGGAGCCTCTGGCGGTGCGGACTTATTTGGCTGAGTTACCGGG
>JALOOK010000255.1 GCA_025454445.1 Oscillatoria sp. Prado101
GAGCAAGAAATTAAGGTGCTGCGCAGTCTCAACCATCCGGGCATCCCGCACTATCTCGATTGTTTCCAGACGCCGGATGGCTTCTGCATGGTGCAGGAGTACAAAGACGCGGAATGCTTGGCAACGCGCCGCAGCTTCTGTCCTCAGGAAATTAAGCAAATAGCTGTGGCGGTTTTAGAGATTTTGGTGTACCTGCAAAGTCAGAAACCGCCAGTTATCCACCGGGATATTAAGCCGGAAAATATCTTGGTGGATGAGAAGATGAATGTTTATCTGGTGGATTTTGGCTTTGCCCGCAGCGGCGGTGGGGAAGTCGCCGCCAGCAGTGTGGTGAAGGGAACTTTGGGGTTTATGCCGCCAGAGCAACTGTTCAACCGGCAGCTGACAGAAGCTTCTGATTTGTATGGGTTAGGGGCGGCGCTGATTTGCTCACTCACCGGCACTCATTCCGGTGAGATTGGGAATTTAATTGATGACAGCTATCGCATTCATTTCCAGCATTTGGTTCCGCCGCTGCAGCGGGGTTGGATGAACTGGCTGGAAAAAATGGTGGAGCCTAAACCTCAAGAGCGCTATCCCAATGCGGCGGCGGCGCTTTTGGCGCTCAAGCCGGTGGATGTCAATCGGTTGCCAAAAGTAAGGTTGAGCAAAAAGATTATGAAATTTACCGCCTCAGAATTTGGCGGAAAAGTGACGCAAACTATCGGGGTGAGCAACCCGATTCCAGATACAGTGCTGGCGGGAAGGTGGGAAGTGGTTCCGCATGTAAGCGATCCGCCGCACACGCCTTACGATCATGCTTGGATTTCGTTCCAGCCTATGAGGTTTGAGAGCAATCAGGCGGAGTGCAAGATTACGGTGGATACGAGCCGGTTGCGAGCCGGTGAGATTTACTCTCGCCAGATTATATTGCGCACGAATTCCGAGCCTGACACGCACGCGATTGATGTTAAAGTGCAGACTGCTCCTCTTCCAGAACCGCAAAAACTGGCGTATCAGGCGTATTTTTTTCTGGCTGTGGTGTTCGCTGTGTTCTGCGGTGCCGGTTGTATGCTGGGCTTTAACTCCCCGATAATTGTAGTACCCGGTTTTATCGCTGCGTTTGCGGCTGTGGATCGGATTTTGACGGCGAGAGCGGCTGGAGTTGAGGTTAATTGGCTTAAGGTTGTGGTTGGGGCTTTATTAGGTCAGATAGCTGGGGCGGCGGTTTTTGGTGTTTTTTCAGAGAGAGAGAGTTGGGATGTTGTCTTGCTGGTTGGAGGTGTGATTGGTGCTTTGTGTGGGGCAGGGATTTATTCTGGAATAGATTTATCGTTTCTTTTGTTGGTGTTATTTTTTTGTCTTTTGGCTCCTTTTTTTAGTCTGATTGTTAGGTCTGATAGTGGTATCTATTGGTTTTAAAATAGTTGGCTAGCTATCCTTGGAACTGGTATTTTTGCCACCGCTTTTGTTCAGATGAGAGAAAGAGGCTTTCAGGCAATAACAACTGCCAAAATACTCCTACTTACTGCCGGATTAGGGGTTGCGTTAGGAGCCTTGTATCCGCTGATTTTAAATATGGAAAAGTACCTGCCTTATACCCTCTATAAGGGTAGGCTACTATCTGACGTACCTCACCTCATCACGATCCCGTTTGCTGCTGTAGCAGTAACGGGCGTTCCCTTAATCTATGGACTTATTTCCCATTTTAAGCGAGCAAGACTGATTGCTCGATATCGCCGGGATGAGCTAAATTTGATTAAGCGATAAGTTGTGGTAAACCCCTCACCCCCTCCCCGCCCACACAAGGGAAGAAGGGGAGAGAAAAAAGATTCCGGGAATGAACCCCACCCCCCATCCCCCTCCCCGCGTGCGGGGAGGGGAAGTAATACCAAGTTGTAGGGTGCGTTCTCTCTCAGGCACTCTATTTCTAGAGAGGGATGAAGAGGGGGGAACGCACCCTACTTCTGGGAGGGGGTGCACAGGCGAGACGCCTGTGCTACGTCGTTTCTTTTGGGAGTTGTAGGGTGCGTTCCGTCTTGTATTATAACCCAAGTTGTTACTTATAAGTCTAAGCGTCCAGATCCCCCCAAACCCCCCTTAAAAAGGGGGGCTTTGAGAAGACACACTTGTAATAGCAACTTGAGTTATTATAGAGTTTATCATATTAGTGAATTGCTGAAAAACCCGGATATTGCGGAAGGGCCCGCCCCTACAAAGGGGGGCGAAAGAGAATGTCCCCCCCCCTTTTTTAAGGGGGGGCTAGGGGGGGGATCGATCCTAACTCACTGCTAAGTAGCAAATTTGGTTATATTATGTTATTGAACTACTGCAATTTCCAATGCCCAATGCCCAATTACCAATGCCCAATTACCAATGGAGAAAAGATTGTGAGCAATGAATTTCCAGATTTTTCCAACTACGGCTATCAAGTAACCCGCGAACTCGGGCACAATCGCGCCGGCGGGCGGGTTACTTACCTCGCTACGGAGATTAACACACAGCAGCAAGTCGTTGTCAAGCAGTTTCAGTTTGCCCGCAGCGGTGCGAGCTGGTCAGAATATCAGGCGTATGAGCGGGAAATTCAAGTCCTGAAAGGACTGGATAACCCCAGCATTCCCCGTTACCTGGATTCTTTCCAAACTGCAGCCGGCTTCTGCATGGTGCAGGAATATAAAGATGCGCCGTCGCTGCTTGTGCGTCGCCGGTGGAAACCCCAGGAAATCAAGCAAATCGCTATGTCGGTACTGGAAATCCTCAAGTACCTGCAAAATCGCATTCCGCCCGTGCTGCACAGGGATTTGAAACCTGATAATATTTTAGTAGACCGGCAGATGAATGTTTACCTGGTAGATTTTGGGTTTGCCCGCACCGGCGGTGGGGAAGTCGCCGCCAGCAGTGTGGTGAAGGGAACTTTGGGGTTTATGCCGCCAGAGCAGCTATTTAACCGGCAGCTAACTGCAGCTTCTGATTTATACAGTCTCGGCGCGACGCTGATTTGCTTGCTGACGGGAACAGCTTCTACGGAAGTGGGCAGTTTAATGGATGATGCCGGTCGAATTCATTTCAAACAGCGGGTGTCGCATCTGAGTGCGGAGTTTGTCAACTGGCTGCAAAAAATGGCGGAACCGAACTTTAAAAACCGCTATGCTAGCGCCGCAGAAGCTCAAGACGCCCTCATTCCCCTGGATGTGCTTCGCCCCCCGGAACCCCCAAAATTTGCGGTGCCGGCATTCCTGGGTTTAGTTGCGATTGGGGCTGTTACCTTGGCGGCTGTAACTTATAATAAACAAGTTGTTCAGCTGGGGGAAACTCAACAGCCCTCTCCATTAGATCCTAACAGTCAAGTGCTATTTACCTCTGAGCTAAATTCGACAAAGAATTTAGACAATATCTCGCTTCAGGCGAATCGCGTCTATTTTTATGTGAGCTTTTCTCCTCTGGAGAATCGGGAATATGACAGCGTTTGCCGGATTTTAGATGGGGCGCAACGGGAAGTCTATACAGGGCGAGCCAATTTGAGGGCGTCAGGGAACCGACTGACGACTTGGTGCTGGTATTATTTTGACAAAAAGGTTGACAAACCGGGCGAGTGGGTGTTTGAGTTTTCTTTAGACGGGCAAAATATGGTGCAAAAGCATCTGACTGTGTTGCCTTGATACCCGGTAGAGAGGCGATAAATCGCTGCGCCTCTCTAGCCCAAATTTCGATGTCGGGGAAAAGCATCTAGCTGCTTTACCTACCTAAATCTCTCCATCCTCTGGGACATTTATCTTCTCCGTTAGATCGAGGTGGGAGAAATGGGGCTATCCTAGGATAAACCAAGGTAGATGGTTGAGCTTCTTCGCAAAGAATCGCCCGCGTCGTAATTTGCTTTAATTCTTTGTCTAGGCTGGTATATACTACTCCTATGGAACCTGTAAGGTTAGGTTCTTTGGGTTTTGCGATGTTGAGAACAGCCTCGAAAGATGGCGCTAACTCTTTAGGGTCATTTGAGGTCTGCACCGGCCCATTAGGTAAAATATGGTAGCTATAATTAGAGGGCAGTAGCTTTCTTCTTATCCCGAGTTTATCGATGGGTGCAAATTCACCGCGTTCCACATGGTAGGCTGTCTGCACTCTGTTTAGATAGTCAATAGTGTGTTGGGCTTCTCTCTGTTTGTTGCATCTGCTTTCATAGCAATAGCAGAAAAAGGGACGGGTGTGCGACGGTAATAACACGACACCGGCAACGCAACTGTAAAGGAAAATCCGCACCAGCAGCCCTATCTTAGTAAAGCCGCCAATGTCATTTTTGTTGAGCAAATCTTGCAGCAACTTAGCTTTCATTTCTACTTTCACTGAGGATGCCTCCTTGGGAAACGGGGGGAATTGGGCGTTGCACAATTGCGGGATGAACCCAGCACCCCCAACCTCCTCCCCGCAGGCGGAGAGGGGGAGTCAGAGAGGGTTTTGGATGAGTGCAAAAAGTTAAATCATCCTTCTACTGTGCAATGCCGATAATTGGGCTGTTTATCTATAGTTTACCCATGAGTGCCGGGGGTTTGATCACAGGTACAAAAAATTTAACATAGCGGTGCGGCGCGAGGGGAGATCCGGCTGTCGGGGGTGCCGGTGCGGGGGCGTCGCACAGCAGAAAGATGATGGAAACTTGAAATGGTTTGGGGTGCCGGCTTTTGCTTTGAAAACAGGGGCGCTCTCAGGGGGTTGGGGGGTGGGTTTCAAAGTATCTCTACCCAAGAAATGCCGGCAATTTCGCTTGGGGTGCCGGCAATTTCGCTTGGGATGCCGGCAAAAAGGCTTGGGGTGCCGGCAATTTCGCTTGGGGTGCCGGCAATTTCGCTTGGGGTGCCGGTGAAATGGTTTGCGGTGCCGGCAATTGGGTTTGCGGTGCCGGCTTTCGTTTTGAACACAGGGGCGCTCTCAGGTGGGTACGCTCGGCGTACCCACCCTACTAACACCGTTCCTGTGCTACCTTTACCTATAAAGGAGGGTTAAAAGCATGAATCAAAGACTTGTTGAATCTCTCGCCCAAATTATTCTATCACTCTCCCAAGAAGAACGTCAACTCCTAGACACCAAAATCGCCCCGCCAGCACCGGCTACTCTCCCCCCATCACTTCAACAAGAAGTCTTGGATTTAGAAAAGCGCCTGCAAACCTTTGAAAGACAGTATCAGATGTCCTCAGAGGAGTTCTCTCAGCGGTTTCGGGCGGGGGAGTTAGGAGATGCAATGGATTTTTTTGAGTGGAATGTCTTCTATGAAATGTGGAAGTCTGCCCAAAACCTACTACAAACTTTCGGAAGGGGCTAAAGCCCTACTACAAACTTTTGGCTTTGAAAATAGGGGCGCTCTCCGGTGGGTGACGCGCCCGCGCACCCACCCTACTAAACTCTCTCTAGCCAAATGAAGCGCGAACCACTCCTAAAATAGTTGGCCTGTCAAAGCGAGAGAAGGCTCGCATTATTCCAGTAATATTGCACCGTCTCGCAGATCGCTTCGTCTCGCAAAACACATTTACCAACCTTCTTGCCATTAAAATCCAGGCTCTCAACACGCCTCGATACTGTACACTGCTCTGGCGTGCGAATCAGATGCTCTTCATCAAATAACAAATCATTCACTTTCGGTGTATTGAAGGGTAAAAGCTCCCATCCATACTGGCTCGCCGCACCCTCAATCATCTTTTTCAAGGCTTGTCTGTCCTGAACCTGTAATGTCAGCGGGTCCGCTTTGTCTTTTGTCGCCGCCCCTGAAACAACTATGCCGCGCAATTTTTTCACGTCTCTCACCAGCCAGTCAACTGTCTCTGGAAATTTCTCCAGAGTCTCTTTCGTAACCGTTATGTGAGCGAAAGCGCCGCGCTCTGACTGATTGATATTTCTCACAATCGCCGCACTCATGCCGGTTAATTCACCGTAGCGATGGTTGGCGAAAAATCCCAGGGTATCTCGCGAGCGGTTGTGGCACTCCGGCGGACCATCAATACTTACGAATATAACAGCTGAGCGAGGGAGGTTGGGAAGTTTAGCCGCACCATTCGTCACAACCCAGACAATAGGAAATAATTCCGAAGCTCGCTGCAGGGCTTTTGGTGCTAAGGCGGTTTCTCCACCGACAAGTGTGACGTGGACAATTTCTTTTTTTTTCAGCTTCTCTAGCGTCTCGAAAACCTGCTGCTCTTTTTCGCGATGCGCTTCTGCTGTCAGCTGCAGATACCCTTGAATCCGTTGCTTTTGATCCCACTCCGGCGGATAGACATAGCAGTAGTGACATCCAGCGTTGCAGCGATCTGTTACCTCTACAGAAGCCCCAAAGGCTGTTTGAGATTGGTGCCTGAGTTTTGATAAAACAGTAATTTTTGCCCCTCCAGCAAACACGCGCAGGATAGCCCCATACCGGCGGAGCTTTTCATTGAATGTGTAGGGGGGCGGTAGGGAGAAAATTTATTGGTCATATTCAACGTTAAGAGAGGCTGACATCCGGGATGCTTCCTAACATAGCGAGATGTTAATTAAGGTAGTATAGCACAGGTTCCACCGACTGACCACCAGAAAATGACCTATTCGCGCTGTTATGCTGTTAGGCTAATAATGCTGCTTGTTAGAGACAGGAGGCTCTGACTTGAAAATGTTTGTAGTAGGGCTTTAGCCCCTTTGAAAATAGGGGCACTCTCAGGTGGGTGACGCGAAGCGCGTCACCCACCCTACTCTTGCTGCATTTCCGCCATTTCCTGTAAAGACTGCCAGCCGGCTTGCCACTGCGACCGGTCTTTTAATATTTTAGCATTAATCCAAAACCGCACATTCGGATCGCAAGACGCCACCATTTCCGCAAACACCCACTTGCCTTCATTTTTGCGGTTCACCACCTGAAAGTGCCGCCAGCCCCAGGTTTCCTGCTGCGCTGTCCACTTTGAACCCAGCAGGTAAGGAAATTTCTGCTTTTTAAGCATTGACATACCCCCATCTAATCTTTCTTAGAGTTGCTTACTTCTCATAACATTGCCGGCGGCACACCCCCCTGGCGCGAGGTTCCTTTGTGCCGGCATCAGGCGCGGAATCGCTGCCGGTTGCGCTGCCACTCTCGGCTGACTTTTGAATGGGTTCACCGGCACTCCCTTCCAATTTGTCTCGCTCCTCCATTTGCTGCTGCCACTCCACCAACTTCTTATACAGCGATTCATTAATCTGAAACACAGGTTTGTCGCCGGTCATAAATCCTCCGTCTATTAGCGATTATAACGGGTGCGACGCGCTTGTTGCTGGCTCAATTACCAGTAAGGGTGTTTGGCGTCATAATTCTGGCAGTGCAACCCATCCTTTGTTTCTACGCACAGGGCCACTTCGTCAATTTTTCCCAGCCAAATCCACTTCACCGAGGTGCGGATTTTTTGGTGCTTGCGAGACAGCCGTTTGTACACAGCTTCATTCGGGCAAAGTATCTGCAAAATCAGTTTGCCGTTTTCCTCTATCTCCCGAAACATGCAAGCCTGCAACTTAGCGCGGATGCTGCTGTCGAATTGCTTGTGAAATTTGCGCAGCCGCCCACCGGCAGTCTGAATGTCTTGAGGAGCCATATCTTCCTCTTTGTCCGGCTTTTCATAGCCGTCAAAATCGTCAAAATCTTCAAAATCTTCTGGATCTATAGGACGCATAACACGGTCAATCCTCTCTAGGTCGGGTTGGGAGCCGATTCTATCTGCATCTATCTTAATCAAAATCAGGCCCCTGTAGGGAGGGGGGGAGCTTAGCTCAATCTACAGGCGCTGCGGGTGCCGCGCTAGCAGGCGAGCTGCCAGTGCACCGCCGATAAATCCAAATAAGTGTCCCTCCCAAGAGATGCCGGTGTGCTGCGGCAAAACGCCCCACAGCAGGCTCCCGTAGAAGAAGCCGGCGATCGCCGACAGCAAAATGGACGGCAAGTTGCGCTCGAAGTAGCCGCGCAGCAACAGAAAGCCCAGATAGGCGAAAATCACGCCACTTGCGCCAATGTGAAGTCCGGGCGCTCCAAATAGCCACACCCCCAACCCACTGACGGTGGCTCCCACAATAGTGACGGTGAAAAAGTCCCTGGTTTCTCGCAGCATTGTCAGCCAGCCCAGAGTGAGGAAGGGTATGCTATTGGCCATTAAGTGATTCCAGTTGCCGTGCAGGAAAGGCGCGAACAGGATGCCCCTCAGCCCGATCAGCCGCCGGGGGACTATACCATACTGGTTCAGCGCCCCTCTGAGGAAGAACCAGTCCACAATCTCCAGAATCCACATGGTGGCCACAAATCCACCCAAAATCACCGCCTGGGTTTTCAACTCGCGGGCAATTGCTTTTGTGTCCGAGGTGCTCATCTCTGTTGCCTCCGGGGTAGCCGCTGTTTGACGCGCTTTTCCTATATCTTTCCAGCTTAGCAACAACAGCGGCCCGGATTCCCCCACTGGGCAATTTTCCCTGGAGGCGAGCCGGAGAGGGGGGGAGTGGAGGAGTAAAGCAAATTGCCGGTGCGATGATGCCCGCTGCGATGATGCCCCACTTCATTTCTCACCGGCACCCCCCATAAAATAAATGCCCAATGCCATGCATGCGTGATGCCCTTTTGCCCAATGCCATGCATGCGTTCTGGCCATGCATGCGTGATGCACAATTGGCTTCGCTCAAAATGCCGCCGCACCACACAGGCAGTTTATTAGGGAGCATCCCATTTTTGTAAACCCATCTCTTGTAGGACAGGCATCTTGCCTGTCCCAGAGCTTTTTTTGGCACAGGCGCTCTGGCCTGTGCTACAGAAAATGAATAGACTTACAGACTTACAAAATTGGGAGGCTCCCGTTTATTAAGAACCTGGAACCCCGCTTTCCGCACAGATATTTCCGGCATAAGTGGGGTTCTCTAATCTAATAGTGGCTAAATAGCAAGCGTTTGTGTTGCCATTTTGGCAGAAAAATCTTTAGCTATCCTAAACAAGGAGGGTGGGTTCCGCCCTTAGCTGAACCCACCCCACAACCTAAAGATTCTCTATCGCCACCGGCTCGATCGGCTCAGCCGGCTCAAACCCAAACACCCGGGAGTAAAAATAGAACTCCCCATCCAAAGCCCGCTTAATATTCTCAGCTTTGCGGAAGCCGTGCCCCTCGCCCTCGAAGGCCACATAAGCCACCGGCAGCCCTTTCGCCCGCAGCGCCGCCACCATCATCTCCGCTTGAGAGGGCGGAACGACCTTATCCTCCAGGCCCTGGAAGAAAATCAGCGGACAGGAAAGCCCCTCTGTGAAGTGAATAGGAGATCGCTGCCGGTAAAGGTCTTGCCGCTGGGGATAAGGGCCAATCAGCCGGTCGAGGTAGCGGGACTCAAACTTGTGGGTGTCCTTTGCCAGCGCTTCTAAATCGCTCACCCCGTAGTAACTGGCACCGGCTTTAAACACATCCCGGAAAGTCAGGGCGCACAGCGTCGTGTAACCACCGGCACTCCCGCCGGCAATCGCCAGTCGGCTCCCATCCACCAAACCGCGCTCCGCCAGATAGCTCGCCCCATTGGCGCAGTCAGCCACATCGACAACACCCCACTGGCCATCCAGCCGCTGCCGGTAGGCGCGTCCATAGCCGGTGCTTCCGCCATAGTTAACATCGAGCACCGCAAACCCGCGAGAAGTCCAGTATTGAATCTTCAAACTCAGACTGCTGCTAGTCGCCGCCGTAGGACCCCCGTGACTTTTCACAAGCAGGGGAGGCTTTTCACCCGCCGGTGCGGTGAAGTCGCGATTTTGCGGCGGGTAGAAAAAGGCGTGCGCCGTCAGCCCGTTTTCCGTGGGGAACTCAATCGCTTGCGGCGCTGATAAATAGCCGGCATCAATCGCCACCTGGCTCGACCGGCGCAAAACTTGCATTGTGCCTTCGGTCAAATTCAACAGGACAATTGCTGTCGGTTCCTTTGGCGAACCGGCTTGAAACGCCACGCAACCGCCAGATGCTTGCAAGTCAGAAATATCCGTATAAGGCGTCTCAATTTTTTCCAGCTGTTTCGCCGCCGTGTCCAGACTCGCCAGATGCCAGGTGCCTTGCTGGGTGTAGGTGCAGATGATCCGGCTTTCTGAGGCGAAAGCGTAGGTGCGCATGCCAAACACCCACTGGGGAAGTCCGAACTCAGCCTCCATTTCGCAGAGGTTTTCGGCACCACCGGCACAAGAGCGGTAAAGATTCCACCAGCCGCTGCGGTCAGAGATAAAATGCAGCACTCCGTCTGGCGACCATTCTGGCTGAAAAACCGATTCGCTGACACCACCGGCAACCAAATGGCTGTCCCCCAAATAGCCATCTGCGTTCAGTTCAGCCACCCACAATTCCGTGCCATCCCAAGGCAAATTGGGGTGATTCCAGCTCAGCCAAGCCAGTTTTGACCCATCGGGACTGAGGCGCGGCGACGAGTAAAAATCCTCACCGGCAACCAGCACCCGCACCTGTTCACTTCCGTGCAAATCGACGCTCACAAGAGTGTTCACCGGCTCCTTACTCGTGCCGGTGTGGTCTTCTCGCACGCAGATCAGGCGTCCCCGCGCTGTGTCGGCGATGCAGTCTGCATAGCGCCAGTCTTTTTCTGCCGGTGTCAGGGGTTGCGGTTCCCCCCCGGGGGTTTGCCGGTACAGCCGCCCGTCCGTGAAATTGGAAAAATAAACGGTGCCCTCCGCCACAAAAAACGCAGCTCCGCCGTACTCTTGAATGCGGTTGCGAGCGTTGAATGTTGCAGGGTTAACGTCACTTATTTTGCCATCATGCGTCTGTCGCACGATAACATTGCGCCCGCCTTCTTTCGGTCGCAACTCGCTCCAGTAGACGTCCTCGCCATCGAGGGCAATTTGACCGAGACCGACTGTTTCGGACACTAGCAATTCCGAAGTGATCGGCGATTTCCAGGAACCGTAGGGTGCTACTTGCTCTCCAGCCATTGTTTCTCCTGTTTCAGGCTTTAACGATTGTATTTTATTCCCATTATTAGCGGGGCGACCAAGGCTACTGCCAGTATTATAGGCCACATTTTACCTTGCATGACGTTATAGTCAGACATCATGCACTCGCGCATCTTGTCTCCCACTATTTTATATTGAGAAAAAATGAGGTTCTCTGGCGGGGCGCACACCACATAACGGGTCAAAATTAACTTGACTATTACTGACATTCCCACCCACAATATTCCCGTTCCTATTGCCGAAGTACCCCACCCATCTCCGCGAGTTTGCCTAGCATAGAACCAGGCTATAATTAAGAGAGTCGGCACCATAAGAGCGAGGCTAGTAATTTCCGAGCCATAGCGTCCGGCAGGGGTGCCCTTTAAAAAATCGCCCAGATAATAATTGCCGCTATAAATAACGGCGGCAATCAGCCACAGAACAATCGCGAGGATCAGGTTTCTCATAGATTTTCTTTACCCGACATGAGCGAACACGACCAGGGGCACGAGCGCCAGCTCTGTTTCTGAGTTGGCCACCTCCCCGACGCCCAAAAAAAGGCCATCTTCGCGGTTAACCCGCACGGGCAATTTTTGATTTTGGATTTGGGATTTTGGATTGGGCAGCTGCGGGTTGGATTCTGAGCTGTTGGCTGATTCTGCAATCATATCTCGCTTCGCAGCTGAGATTGAAAATGTAAAATCGAAAATCTTCTGACCTTGGCACCACCGGCGGGCGGTGGCTTCTGGCAGGTTAATTGCGGCTAAATGCGCCAAAGCGTCTGCCGGTGGCACCGGCTCAAATCTTCCCCGTTCTAGCTGTTCAGATAATGCGTCAAATGTCAAGCTGTCCTCTAAGGTAAAACCGCTGCTAAAGGTGCGCGTCAGATGGGCGAGAGTGCCGCCGGTTTGCAGGGCTGCGCCCAAATCCCTGGCGATGGCGCGGATGTAGGTGCCCGGACCGCAGGCGATTGCCAGATCGATTTCTGGAAAGTCTGCCGGTCGCCAGTCTAAGATTTCTATATTGTGCACTTCCACCTGTCGCGCTGGCACTTCAACGGGAATGCCTTTTCGCGCCAAGTCGTAGAGGCGTTTGC
>JALOOK010000256.1 GCA_025454445.1 Oscillatoria sp. Prado101
TCAAGATGATTTGTGCTATAATTTGCCTTTTAAGTTTCACAACAACCTCCCTGATATCTGATTTAAAGCTGTTTGTAGCGTTACCAAGAGTAACACCCAATACTGCTAGCAGAAGTTCCGACTCTCAGACGTATCCAATTTTACAGCAATTTAGGCAAACCGCTGTTAATTTAACTAACTTTTTCGATTTGCGCCGGCAGCTGCTGGGGCACCGGCAATCTGGCAGTTTGACCCCTGCCAGAGTTGGCGCAAGCCGGTGGCTGCAACCCACCGGCGGGGCGAGAGAAGGAGGAAAACGAGGAAACCAACGAGGAAACGAGGAATAGACCTCGTAGGACAGGCCGGAATGCCTGTCCCAATATCCTTGTTCATTGCTATCAGTAGTTGGAGAGAAGGAAGCAGAGCCTCCTGTCAGGCGTTCCCAGGCTCCGCCTGGGAACGAGGAAAAGTGACTCACTCCACACCGGCAGCCACCGCCAAACTGGCAATCTTCCAAGGTGCAATTCGCAAATATTGCCCATCTGGTTGCGGCGCTAATGCCGGCTGCTCCAATAAATCAACCGGCTGCTCAATTTCCAGCCCCAAATCGCTTTCCAACCTCAGCAGCGCTTCTTCCCCGTGACACTCATAACACCGGAGAACCCAGCGATTGGGATTGTCCTCTGACTGCTTAAACGCCATCAAGATTAAATTCTCAGCGGACAAATCCAGCAAGCAGCCAACAGCCGGCAACTCGATTGCGCCTTTCGGGCGAGAAACCCGAGGCAGAATCATCGCCAGCAGCGGCTGATTTAACTCGTAACCCCGGCGAACTGTACCGGCAGATTGCCAAGTGCCGGTGTGGGGATACACAGCATAAGTAAATTCGTGATAGCCGAGATCCGCTTCTGGATCTGGCCAACTCGGACTTCGTAACAGAGTCAGGCGCAACTGATTCGGCTTAGCGTCGTAACCGTATTTGCAATCATTCAGCAAACTCACCCCGTAAGACATCCCCGAATTTGGGTTTGTATCTTCGCTCAAATCCGCCCAGCGCAATGCCGGCACCTCCCATTTGGCCTTCTCACTAGGTGTTTGTGGTTTAGTGGTTCGCCGAATCGCGCCGCAAGCCATTTCATAAGTCGCGCAATCCGCTTCCAGATTTAGCGGAAAAGCTGCTTTCAGCAAGACGTGACGCTCCTTCCAATCTGCAGTCGTGGCAATTTTCAGCACCGGCAGCCCCACATCCAAAATATAATCCTGACGCAACACAGACTCGCCCAACTGCACCACCACGCGCAGGCGCGAACGCAAAGCGCCGCGCTCCACCCATTCCACCGATTTCAGCTGAGCTGCCGGCAGCCGGTGCTGTTCATAATTCGGGTCAATATTCCAAGCATCCCAATACTGGCCACTGTCTGCGAAAGCTTGCAGCTGATTGCCCCCTGCTTCCAGTATTTCCCTGCTATTCACCTTATCAAAAACACTGCGCAGATTGCCAGTTTCACCCTCTACAGCCACCCGGAGAAACTCATTCTCTAAAACCCAATCTTTTTCCGCACCGGCATCGGGTGTGCCACCATCAGGCGTAGGACAGGCGTCCCGCCTGTCCCGATCCTCAGCCTCTGTGCGGATTAGCCAGAAAACGCAGTAGCCAACAGGCGGGATATCAGCAGCCAGAAACAGCAGCGTCGCGCCGTCAGACAGCTGGGAGGGCAGAAAGTCTCCTTGCAAGTCGCAAACTGCCCAGTTTTGATCCCCCCCTACCCCCCCTTGAAAAGGGGGGGATGCCGGTAAAGAAACGGCAACCACCTCTGAACGCTTCCAATTAAGAGGATTGAAGACAATCACCGGCATTGCCCCCGGTTGCGGCGGAGCTGGCAGAGAAATTTGCTCCGCGATTGCGCTGAGCGCCCCCTGCAATATTTGCGATCCAACCCGTTCCACTTCCACCCAAGCTTGATTCGCATCGGCATAGACTTGGGGAATCGAAGAACCGGGAAGGATATCGTGAAATTGATTAAACAGCACCTTCTTCCAGGCATCTTCTAAATCAGCTTGCGGGTAAGGCGCACCAGCACTGACAGTTGCCAGCGAGGCAAAAAGTTCCGCCCGGTAAAGCAACCCCTCACAGCGGCGGTTCCAGCGCTTTTGTTCAGCGTGAGTCGTGTAGCAACCCCGGTGGAATTCCAAATACAGCTCATCCCGCCAAACGGGAATCACCCCACTCTTTTCCCCCGTTTCCCCCTCCCCGCTAGCGGCGATCGGGTGAGGGAGTGGAGTTCCATCTGCCGGTGCGCCCCCAGACAAACTTGCCTGTGCGCGACGCAAATAATCCACAGCAGTCGTAAATTCCAAACGCGGGAAAAACGGAGACTTCTCCCACCGCTTGGCGATTTCCAACATATCGCGAGTCGGTCCGCCGCCGTGATCGCCAACTCCCGGCAACCAGAGAGCCTCTTTCAAACCAGTTTGCCTTTCCCACTCACAGGAATACTTAGCCATTTTCACAGGCTCAATATTTTCCCCAATCAAAGCCGACATCAGACTGAATATCTGACTGCCATCCGGCGCTTCCCACCAAAAAGCCCCATAGGGAAACCTCGTAGTATCATTCCAGCGCAACTTTTGCGTAACAAAATATTCCACCCCGCCCTGCTTGAGAATTTGAGGCAGCTGCCAGCAGAACCCAAAACTGTCCGGCACCCAAACCACCCGCATCAGCTGACCGAATTTTTCTCGCGCGTAGCGCTGCCCATAGAGAACTTGCCGCACAATCGACTCGCCGTCAACCAAAATTAAATCCGGCTCCACCCACATGCCGCCCACAACTTCCCACTTGCCCGCAGCTACCCGCGCCTGAATCGCCGCAAACAAATCAGGGCGATTTTCTTCAACCCAAGCGTAGAGTGCCGGTGTCGAGTGACAAAAAATCAAGTCCGGAAACCCTTCCTGCAACCCCAAAACTGATTCAAAAGTTCGCTGCGCCGCCTCCCAAGTTTCACTCACCGGCCACAGCCACGCCAAATCCAAATGAGCGTGCCCCAACAGCCAAATTTTGTAACTTTTGTAACAGTCAACCGCCGACACACACTGATAAACGGCGATACTTCCATCTCCCGCACATCCGCGTTCATCTGCGTTTATCTGCGGTTGCAAAACCTCCAGAATCTTTTGCCGCACCAGAGACAGAGAAGCCTCAAACTGCTGCCGGTTGGGCAGAGCTTCCCAGTCTATTAAATTGATTTGATATTTTATCGTTTCCCCCTTGACAGCCTGACGCGCAGAAGATATAATATCAGTGGGGGGGGATTGGGAATTCGTCAAACCCCACTCCTGCAAGACCTCTAATTCATCAGCGACAAAACCGGGATCGAGACAGTTGGGATCGGAAGCTTCATACAGCAGGAGGGAGCGCACCAAAGCGCCGACATCGTGCCCGGGGCTCACCAGCCGCAAAGCCACCGCAAACTCTTCGCCCGCCCTCGCCTGCGAAGCCAGCAGCAGTCTAGATGACGAATCAAACAAATCTCCCGCCAGGACTTGCTCGCCATTGACGAAAACGCGGGCGTCTTCAGCCCACCAACTCAACCACAGCCGCATGGTTAATCCTTGTAAAGGATAGCCATCGAGGAGGTTGGGAACAGTCAGGCGCTGAAAAAGCCAGAGGACTTGACGGCCTGCAGGCCAGGTGATGTAACCTTTAGCATTAAGCTCGGCAACAGACGTATCTTGCACAGAGGTGGCGAACACCTCAGCCACCGGCAAGTCTGCCAAGCAATACCGCCAGCCGTCTTGGACATTAAGCCGCGCCAGCCGGCGCAACCTGTCAATCGATTCAGAAAATTCACAGTCACTCACAATTTACGCCCCTTATAGCAGAAAATAGAGATGGCAGCCTGTCGCGTTTAAAAGAGTATGTCCGGTTCTTCTGGTCGCTATCAAAGCAGATTATTTAACCTGATAAACCAGCAAACCCGCCGGTTTGCTGACGAGTGCGCCCGCGCCTTGCGGCACGTCAAAGTCGCCACAACTTGGAGTGCGCAAATACTCCTATATCCGTTTTACGCACTGTTTGAAGCCGCCCAACTTGCCAGCAAAAACCTCCTCCCCGGTGAGTCGCCATCATCGCAACCCCAGCCAGAGTCTCGGTTTCCCTCCCCACAGCCAATAGCAGCTGACACTCCCCTGCTGCGAGTGCTGGAAGCCGCACGAAGTTTATCACTGCCAGAGGATTTTGTCAAGGAGTTTCCGGCGACAGACAGCCCGATTGCGACAGAAGCGGCACCGGCACTGGCGCAACAGACAAAAGTTGGGGGCGCTAACAGTGCTGCCATCCGGGGATTCGCCACCCTGCTAGCGACACAAACCCTGGTACTGGTGACCGGTCAAAACCAAATTGCCAATATACTAACCCCGCAGCAACAGCTTTTCCTGGAGCAGCAAATCAGCACGGAAGTGGAGGACTACTGGCGGATTCGCCGGCAAGCCGCCCCTGCTAATGCGCCAGTGGATCGGGAAGGCAATCTGGGAGCGCCGGCGCGGCTGTTTGCCAGTGCCATCGCTTGGATACAAACCAACCCCATAGCAGTGGCGCTCAGCCGTTTCGGGCAATCGGGCCTGGTTTGGCAGCAACGCCACCCAGAAGCCCAACAAACAGCAGCTCAGGAAAATTCCCAATCCCCAAATCCCCCAATCCCGGCAGCCTTCCTCAACCCCCAATCCCCCAAGTCGTATATGGGGGTTGAAATTATACACCCCCTGCCGCGACTTGCCAAGAAGTGGGAGCCACCGATCAAAATCCAGAATCTGCTACCCGCAGGGGCGCTGGCAGTCGTAGAGGGCACGGTAACGGTGATGGCAGCGTTTAGCCTGCCAGCGGTGTCCGCCATAACTGCGGCGGTAGCCGAGGGGAGCTACGAACTGCTGCAGCGAGCCCAAAAGCCCTTCATCGCCCTGGTTTCCGACTCACCGGCACATTCAAAACCGCCGCAACTCGGAGAGACAGCCTCGGAGAACAGCATGCTCGCCCTAATTCGCTCAGCCATCAACCACTTTTTTGGAGAGCGGGGCGAGCAATTGAGCGGGAAAGCTGCTGACGCGCCGGCGTCTCAACTGAGTAGTGGTGGCGACGCCGAAGCGGACATCTGGCTCACCGAAAGCGATATTTTCGGACAGCAAGCACCGGCAGGAGCTGTTAGCGCCGCGCCGGTGTCGGGATCGCAAGGCGTGCCGGCGGGGCGAGGCGCAGGCAACCCAGTCGGGCGCTACTGGCAGTCGGTGCGGAAATTTTTGCCCTCCTCCGCCCAGGATGCCGGTGCGCCGGTGGGGTATGCCCCAGCCGAGACTGAAACATTGCAGACACCCCAGCAAACCGGTGTCAAGCACAGTCCCGACTGGATAGAAGCCGAAGTGACCTGGAAGGAGTATATCAAGCATCCCCTGGAAGTGTTGCTGGAGTGGCTGGATCGGGCCCTGCTGTGGCTGGAAGAGACGGCTGTCAAGATTTGGCAGTGGGTGCGGCTGCTTGCTGGGTTCAGGGGTTAGGTTGTATAGCAGTAGCCAGTTAGGGCGCGGACATTAGACTTTGAGGGTATGAGGCTTGGGCGTTCGCCGTACCTACGTCTATACTTCGTAGGAATTGCGTTCCCTCCGATCGAGGGTGTCCGCGCACTGACTGTCTGTTGCTATATCTTGTAGGGGCTAGGGGCTAGGCAGTAAGCTTTTCGGACGTAAATCAGTTTGTCCCTGGAAAGGAGGCTCAGCCGACTGAGCCGCGTTCCCGGCGTTGCACAGCTGAAGGATGATTGAAACCCTCTTGCCTCCCCCTCCCCGCTTTTCGGGGAGGGTGGGGCCCCCTCTGGGGATAAGGGGCATAGGCTGGGGGGTGGGGTTGATCCCACGGGCTGTGCAACGCCGCGTTCCCAGGCATGCGCCACAGGGATATGAAAACCGCTGTCATGGCTGTCCCCTCACCCCTCACCCCTATCCCCTAAAAAAATTTTTTCTCAAAGCGCTCGACTTTTGCGATCGAATATTTAGATATTATAAAAAGGCTATCTGAGCTCAATCGCTATACTCTTAGCTGTTCTAAATCTGTCGGAGATGCCAGTATGTTGACCCTGAAAGTCGTTGTGTACATCGTAGTTAGCTTTTTCGTTGGTTTATTCGTGTTTGGCTTTTTGTCCAACGACCCGTCCCGCAACCCCGGTCGGCGGGATTTGTCGGAATAACCAGCGCCTGAAAAGCGCCTGAGGCGGGAGGAATGCTGTGGTGAGGTGGACGGCGGCGGGTGCCTGTAAGTGCGGGTTGGTGCGACCATAGGAAATCGACCCCTAAAAGTTTATCTATGCTTTATCCGGTTCCGCCGCCCGAACCGCCACCGCTAGTATATTTCTTAGCGCCCTCGCAAGTGCCCGACTCGGCAGTCTTGCAGGCTAACCTTCTGCTAGCAGCGACAGAAACTCCCGCCCCGGCGACTCCTCCTACGCCCAACCGGCCAAAGTTGCTGGAGCCGGAACGCTTGCAATCGAGTTCCCTGCCGGCACTGCAGAGAAATTCGCGAGCCTCTCTGCTGCAGCCACCGCCAAATGTGGGATGGCAGCTGCTCTCGCCCCCTGCAAGTGGGCAAAGCAACCCCAGCGCTGGAACAACTCTCGACCTGTTTCCCGCGCCAGCTACAGCAACCGCCGCAGATCCCGCGCCCCAATCGCTGCAGTCGCTATTTACAGTCGCCGCTGAGGCGGAAAATAGCAGCGGGCGGAGGACAGACGACCCGCCTGCCAGCAACAGGGAGCCAAGCGGGTTAGATGTAGGGGCTTCCCTCTCTAGCGAGACGCAGAATCCGCTCCAGGTGGCTCCAGAAAGCCTAGTTTTCAGCAAAAGTTTCTCCGCTTCCCCCCCAGAAAAAAAACCTTTGGTGCCGCTGCCCGGCCTTGTCCAATAACGTGTCTTGGCCCCTCGGATCTCACTCTCAAGGCCGAAACGCTCGTGCCGCCTCCGG
>JALOOK010000257.1 GCA_025454445.1 Oscillatoria sp. Prado101
CAGCAGTCGGGGAATCAAATCCTCAACCAGAATGTACTGGGGAGTGGGGCGCTTTTCCTTTTCTGCCTTTTTTCCCCTTTCCTCCTCTTGCAGGGCAACGATGGCGTCGTAAGCTTCTTCTGTGACGTAGGGAGCCAGAGTCTCTGGGGTTTGAAGCCGGTGTGATGGCCAGCCACCGGCTGGCGAGCGCAACTTGGCCACAATTTCCGCCAGCCGGCGGGTAGCCTCCACGGCAGGTTCCGAAACCGCCCGCCCGCTTGAAAGCCCGTTCACAATTACCGGCAAGCTCAGTTTGAGTACCGTCTTGCTGACTGTAGCGCCACTGTTCAGGTGCATGCCTCCGTCCTATATTAGTAAGTATCGCGCCCCAGGCAGGCTAGCATTGGCAGGCAAGAAGAGAGCGCTCAAGCTGCTACTCCTGTGCTGTGGGCAACTTATCTAGATTCAGAAAGTATAAATAGTCTCGCTCACCGGCACGAGTGGCAATCGCCAAACCATTCTCGCCCCAACCGGCAATCGCCAGCGGTGACGGTGGGCCTTTGAGAATTCCCGCCCGACGCCCGAGGGCATCGAGAAACACAATCTGGCCATCGGCAGAAGCCAGAAAATACCCGTCCGCAACCGCCGCCCAGCAAACAGGCACAATATCCAAGGGAATGCGCGTCACAAGCAGCGGGCGCAGCTGAATCCGCAAAGCTGCAGCCCCCGGGGCTGATAAATTTGAGTCTTCTTCGATGCCAAACAGAGTCAAAGGCTCGCCCCCAGGCACCAGATAGCGACCGCAAAAGTCCCCCCTAAAAGCCACCGGCAGCGACAGCTCTCCCGCCCGGGTTCCCCGTCTGGTGTAAATCCGCAACCGGGTTTGAGGTTTGGCGGCGTCTTGCCAAATCGCCAGCAGGTGTCGCCGGTCGAGAAAGATTAATTCTGGCGGAGTTTCTTCCGATAGGGGAATATTGCGCACCGGCACCTTTACCGCCGCACCCTGTAGCGCCGGCAGGGAATAGATCCGCACTCTGTCGGCGCACGCCACTGCTAGCCACCCACTCTGTGAGTCCACAGCCATCTTGCCGGGGAAGTGAGATACCTCATCCCCCACATCCAAAAGGCGCTCTCCCTCTCCCGAAACCGCACCCAGCCAGTAAATTTGCTCGCCAGCAGAAGCCAAACAGCCTTGGGGTACGGGCAGCAGAAACTGGCACAATGCAGGTAAACTGACATTGATTTCTGGTTGGCGACTTGCCAGCCACACCCTCACTTGCGCACCCACAGCTGCGTAAAGCTTATTACCACATAATTCTAAAAATGTCAAGGTATCTGACAGAACTTGTTTGGAGACTCTGGACAGTGGCTGGAGGGGCACCGGTTTGGCAGCCTTTTGCAAAGGGATTCTCAGATTGCTTAACTGTCGCACCTCGGGGTCATCGATAGCCTGCTGCAGGGCGGTGGCCATTTCAACGGCACTGGCAAACCGGCGAGCTGGCAGTTTTTCCAAAGATTTTTGCACAATCGCCCGCAGGGGTTGCGGGATTGTCTCAGGCATTTGCAGGCGCTGATTCATGTGGGCCCACATCAGTTTACCGGGGACACCGGTAAAGGGACGCTCGCCGACGAGCATTTCCCACAGGATAATGCCCAGAGCATAGAGGTCGGATGACGCCGAATAAAGACCGTAAAAGCGCTCCGGAGCCATGTAAGCCGGCGAGCCGATTGTGGCGTCTGGGGAGGTTTCTGAGTGCACCCTCCTCTTGCCGACTTTCGGGGTGAGTCGCAGGGCAATGCCAAAGTCAGACAGTCTCGGCGTCCAGCCTTGGGAGTGCAAAGTCAGGAGGATATTTTCTGGCTTGATATCGCAGTGGACAATGCCCTGCCTGTGAGCTTCTTCCAAACCGGCTAAAATTCCCAGAATCAGCTGCAACCCCTCGCTGAGCCGCAAAGCACTGTCCTGTTCCAGCAGGTTGCGCAGGGTTCCGCCATCAGAGTAGTCCATCACCAAGTACCGCCCCGTGGCGGTGTGTTCCAAGGCGGAGCCGGTGACGATATTGGGATGCTGCAAAGTCATCAGCGACAAGAGCTCGCGCAAAAATTTGTGGGTGGGCGAGCGCTCGTGGCTGAGTTCTTTAAGGGCAACCAGCTCGCCGGTGTGGCGGTTGCTGGCAAAAAAAACGCGGCCAAACTGTCCTTGGCCAATGAGTCCTATAATGCGATACTTGGATTGCCCGATCATTGTTCGACGCACCGGCGAGTCCGGAGAGTGGGAGAGGTTGGCTTTTGCTACAGGTACGGGAAAAAACGGACAAACTCGGCTCCCAAAGCGAGGGTATAGCCCTCCCCTGTAGAGACCGAACATGTTCGGTCTGTTGCTCAGAAGAACCCCACCCCCCAACCCCCTCCCCGTTTACGGGGAGGGGGAGCTTGAAAGAATTTCACCCCTAACGCCTTCGCCCCCTCTCCCGATAGCTTCCTTTGGCTGATAGGAAACTTACGATTGTATCTCATTTTAGCGCTCTTGTTGCCCTAAGGTAACTGTGTGGAAGCTGTGCCATCTGAATTTTACCTTCTGCCCTGGGTGTGAGCGCCCCTGCCAGGAGAGAGCCGGGACGCCTTGTCTGCTGCCGACAATTGCCGGTGGTGGAAATTGGCTGCCGATCAGGGGGTGAGGGAACCCGATCGCTGCCTGCTGTGCCATCCTAGGTGTAGGGAGCAACAGCCCAGTCCAGTTTCCCTGACGATCACGCCCAAACAAAGATGGTCAAAATTATTAAATTAGATCCCCTGGCCTTCGAGGCCGCTGTTAAAACCAATACCAATATCCTGTCGGCGCTGCTGGACAATGAGCTAGATGTCCTCAAAGAATGCGGCGGTCGGGGAATGTGCGCCACCTGCCACGTGTACATCAAACAGGGGATGCAAGGTCTTTCTGGGTTGAACCGGCGCGAGCAGCGGACACTAGAGGTGATTACCACCGCCAAACCCAATTCTCGCCTCGCCTGTCAGGCGCGGGTTATGGATGAAGGGGTGGTCGTTGAGCTGCCTACCGGGATGTACCTGAATGCGATTAAAGATGTTAACACTTTGATCGGTCGCCGCGCCGAGCAGGACTTGCTGCACCCGATCACCGGCCAGGTAATAGTGGAATCTGGGAAATTGATTACTCGTTCTATCATTACCCAGCTGGAAGAAACCCGCTTCCAGGTGGGGCAGTACCTGGCCAAAACCACTGACGCTTAATCGTTTTTAACCGCCAAGACGCAGAGAACGCCAAGGGGAGAGAGGATTTGGGATGCTTGGATGCCCGGATGCCCGGATGCCCGGATTTTAGATTGGGGATTTGGGAGTGAATCTAGAATCTATAATTGTATTACCAATCGGTCGCGCACGAGAGTGTAATTTATGTTGAGCCAACTAGCAAAACTGAGTGTAGCGGCTGACGGACGCTATGCCACCGCAACAGAACTCCAGTTTCTCAGAGACTACTTCAAGTCTTTTAATTTGCGCTTGAGTGCCTATCAAAAAATTAAGGCGGCGGAGAAAGAAATTATTCGCCAAGCGCAAGCCAAAGTGCAGTCTATCGACGCCAGTTTATTGAGCAATGGCTCCGAGGACGCTACCTCAAAATGGAGGCTTGACACGGTGCGGGTTTTGCGGCACACAGCAGCTGCTCTGTTAATCAATGATGCTGAGCGGCTGCAGAACCGCTTTATCCTGTGGTTCAAAACTGTTCTGCGTGCGATGGATGTGGAGCGCAGCGCCGAGATCACCCATCAAGTGATGCTGGAAGTCGTGCTGCAGTATCTGACGCCTGAAGAGGCGGCCCTATTTTCTCCACTTTGGGAACTGAACCGCCTCGATAAAGAGTAGATTTTAGACGCTCAATGCTGCCAATTTCTTTCTCTTTATCCTTGGCTAAAGGCTCATATTTTAGGAGGATTTTGTCACGGCTGGAAGCCTTTTAACAGGGTGAACAGCCGCACAGTTATTAGGGGACAGGGAGGGACAGGCGAGACGCCTGTCCTACAATAAAGCTTATAAGAAACCGGGTTTCTCCTGCGAAACCCTGTTTCTACATCTTAAGAATTTCTTCTTCTTTCTCCCCCTCTCCCCTTGTGGGAGAGGGGGTTGGGGGGTGAGGGGTTCTTCTATCCGAAGCACTCTTACCTAGCCGCACAGTTGGGCCATAATATTCTGGTGTTCCTGGCCTTCTGTCACCCAGGCTTCTGCGGGTTTGAGGCGTTCTGGCAAACCGATAACAAATCGGTTGCAATCCGCCCCCAGAGACTCACAGGTGGTTTGTATGCAGTGGATGTCCCGACCGGTGAGCTGGCTAAAGAAAGAGCTTAATATGCCGGCTTCCAGAAAACACACAGGGCGGTTCCACTGCGGGGCTTTTTCAGCAAAAGGGGAGTGGCCAATTCTCACCTCTAGAAATCCCTGCTGGTAGTAGGTTTGGTCGAGTTCAAAAGTCCCCCAGCCCAGGGTTTTCCAGCACTCTTGCAAGCACTGAATAAATTCTACCATTTCCATTTCAGCGACAGGCTTGCTGTAGTATTCGCTAACTTCTTCACAAAAACGCACATAGAAGTTTTTGCCCCACCACCGGCCACAGTTGAACAGTACCAGGCGGGCGGCGGTGCCGGTTTCTTGTTCCAGACCGGCATAAATCGCTTCAAATAAGGTTGCTGGCAGAGCCAGGAATCGGTCGCCCCGACGATTTTCTAGCAACCCCAGCTCTAAATCGCCTCGAATATAGGCCCCGGGGGCAAAGTAATTTCCGGGGAGGCGCTGGCTATCCAGTAAATCAGCAATCGCAATCATATGAGCTGTCACTTGTTAGTTCGGGTGCGTTTCTAACCCACCCTACTGCTGTTAGTTGTGTGAGTATTTTATTAACGCACCCTACTGTGGGGTGCGTCTGACATGGAGACACGCGACTGAGCGCTCTACACGCGACTTGACAGCAGTGCCGTCTGAGCTTCGGTTAAAAACGGCTGCAACAGCGCCAGCGCCTGAGGAGACAGCAATGACTTCAGGCGCTCCTGCAGCATCTGGTAAAGCTGAGCCTCAATTTCTCCTGTTTGGTGGGTTTGCACCAAGCCTTTCAGCCAGTTCAGCAGGCGTTGCTGCAAAAATTCTCGGTCATTGAGGAGCATCGCCATAGCGCAGTATCGCAATACCAGCAGCCAGTGCTTCAAGGAGCGCTCCAGGATTTCCTGACTCACGTCCGGAAAGGCTTTTACTAGCTGGTCGGCGATCGGTTGGAAAATGGCTACTTCCTGATCTCGCAGGGACTCATAGACTTTCAGGCTTTGAGCTATGGAAATAGCGTAATGCTTCAAAGCCTCCATTTCCTCCGGCTTCAAGTAGCGGTTTTCCGCCTCATCCATTAGGGCTTCAATTTTGGGGTGCATCGCTAATCACTCATCTTCTCAGTTTTGCAGGGGCCTTTAAGCTAAATTTTGGCAGTCATCTGCGGGATGGCTTATCTGTTAATGTCACAGACAATTCATCTGTTACCTCTTGTCTGCAGGGACAATTCCAAGGGATTTAAAACAGATCCGCTAGATCCGCCAGTGTGGTTTCTCGCGGTTCCGCCGGCGCACGAACCTGCTCGGGTGTCGCTGACTTTGGCTGGGAGCCCACTGCCGGCTTGCCCTCCCAAGGCAGAGCCCGGAAAAACTCTGCCACCAGCACGGTTAACGGCAGGGGCTGGCCAGATTCTGGCTGCCAGTCCACGAGGGCCAGCGATTCGCCGCTCCAGTTGCAGCTGTTAAAAAACTCTTCAACCGAAAGTTGCAGCCAGGACTTTTCAACGGTGTTCATTTCAGCCGCTCTCCATCCTGCAACCGTTTCTGAATGTCGCGAGCTGTGGCTCCTTCGTTGACCCAGAAGGCGGCGGCGTCAATGCGATCTTTGTTGCCCAGCAGAAATTTGCAGTAGGTTTCTCCCATCGAATAGCACTGAATTTCGATGCAGTTGAGCGATTTTTTCACCAGCGAGCTGAAAAAGCCGGAAAACAAGCCGGCATACAGGAAACAGACGGGTTTGCCCACATCCCCCAGGGTGCGAGCCACTGCTGAGTCAAACAGGTTGATGAAAATAAACCCCTGCTTGCGGTCGCTCATGTCCACTTCCCACCGGCCCCATCCCTGAGCCGTAAATGGCCACCACCAGGTTTCCAGCAAGAACATTAAATTGGAATTGTAGATATCCCGGTCGAATTCTTTCTCAAACCATTCGCGGAAAACGATGGCATCCTTGGTTCCCCACTGGCAGCCGATGGTGTACATAATGACGCTGGAAGCGTTGCCCACTTCTTCTTCTAAGCCTTCTTGCAGGCCAATAATGAAGTCTTCACTCGTAAAAATATTGCGGCTGTCGTTCCAGTCCAGGATGGTGCCGGTGTCGGGCCGCATCTGGAAAAAGTCCTGAAACCTGTAGTGGTTGTGCTTTTTGGGCTGCTTCTGTTTCTGAGAGTGTTTTTGCTCAGATGTCTGGGTTGCAGATGGGGCAGGCGTGATAGCGGACTCCCTGTTAGTGACGATGGCCATGTACTGGCTCCTTTCTGGAGTAATTTGATGCGATGACTTGCGGACAGAGCTTTCTAGTCAATTGTAGTCCCCAACTCCCCGATCGATGAAAGGGGAAAACCACCGAACCCGGGGAAGAGGCGGGAGTGCCGGTGGGGTGCTCGCTGGTGCGGTGGCGATCGAAATCAAGCGGCTTCCTTCGTTCCGGGGCGGAAGGGCACCGGCACTACCGCCCCGGAACGGCAGAGGTGTGGGGCGGCGTGCGCTCCGGGCGTGGGGGCGTGTGCCCGGTTTACAAGGGAAGTGTGGGCCTTTTGGGCGTGCAGCCCAACTACGAACGGTGGGGCTAAAGCCCAACTACGAACTTTTGGGCTGAAGCCCAACTACGAACTTTTGGGCTGAAGCCCAATTACGAACTTTTGGGCTAAAGCCCAACTACGAACTTTTGGGCTAAAGC
>JALOOK010000258.1 GCA_025454445.1 Oscillatoria sp. Prado101
ACACGCACCCCCCGAGAAAGGGAATGGCTCAGGGAGTACATGATGCTCAGGTCAACTTTGTCAAGCAGGTCAACAATTAATGCTCGGGCCTTCTTGAGCTCTCGTCGTTCAGCATGCATGAGGATGCTGCTCTCGCAGTTCGACAACAGTGGTGCAAACACCTGGTCGCACTCTGCCAACAGGTTATTCATTTGAAACTCATGGAACCATGGGATGAGCACCGCAACACTTTGGGTTGTTATTTTGGCAGACCGGGATGTTGATGGGTCCAGGAACTGATATACCAAGCTCCACTCCGCTGGGTCACGGGTGGCGAATGTCACCTTTTTCTCCTTGCCTTCACGCATGGAAAGGCTAAGCATAGTATCGAAATATCCACTCGCTAGTCTGAGAACACTGCTGTAGTTGTGGCTCTGGTAATCTTTGGGGTCTTAGTTCTAATATTATCTTTACTTTTAGCTGTGGCAATGGCTGGCGCTCTTGTTGTGGCTGGGCCTTCAGCTGTAGCTGTCGCTTTAGCAGGAATGATAGCTGTAGCTGGTGCTGTAGCCCAAATCTTAGTTGTCAGCGGTATTTTGAATACAAATCAGGCTCTGTTTTTACTCGTAGTAGGGTCTATTAGCTTGGGCTTAATAGCTAATGTAATTAGCTGGAGGGCGCTAGCCGGAGCAAATGAGTTTGCTTGGTTGAGAATGATTGCACTTAACTTTGCTGCTATAGGTGGCACCTGTTTTCGGCAGGCTGATTTGACGGATGCAAATTTCAGCCATGCCGTTTTAAAAAATACTGATTTTAGAGAATCAAATATAACTCACACCGGCTTTCTTAATGCTCGCAAATTAGACCAATCGCGTTACGATAGAATAGGTAATTTGAGTTTATACGAGCTTTCTGTACAAGAACTGCTAGTCACCGGCAATGGCCACAACAAATCCTATGTGGGTGTAAGCCTCAGAGGTGCATATCTGAAAGGAGCAGACCTGCGTTATGCCAATCTCACAGGAGCCGATATCAGTGGAGCCACTTTGCAGGGAGCCTGTTTGGAGTGGGCCAATCTCGCCCAAGCTCAGGCGATCGGCACTGATTTCACCAACGCTCAGCTTACCGGCACTTGCGGTTTGGGAACGTGGAATATTGACAGCACCACGAAGCTAGATAACGTCGATTGCCGATTTGCTTACCTCCTGGAATCTCCCAAACCGGGGACTGATGACCGCGAACGCCGTCCCAGCAGTGGGGAATTTGCTCCGGGAGACTTTACTAAACTTTTTCAAGAGGTGTTGAATACCGTTGACTTCATTTTCCGCAATGGGATCGATTGGAAAGCATTCACATATTCATTCAACAAGCTAGTTCTGGAAAATGAAGATGCCGAAATAGAGATCCAGAGCATTGAAAACAAAGGCGATGGCGTGGTTGTGGTCAGGGTGAGAGTTTCTCCCGGTACAGACAAAGAAAGGATTCACAGCGAATTCACTCAAAGCTATCAAGAGGCACTCAAAGCTTTAGAAGAACGCTATCAGGCAGAACTGAAAGCTAAAGATGAGCAAATTGCCACCTATCGCCACAGCAATGCCGACATGAGGGAGGTCGTCCGGCTCCTAGCAAGCCGACCGGCTAGCGTTTATCCAGCGAAAGCCCTAACTGAGCGCAAATCTATCTCCGGGAAATTAGTTATCCTCTACTTCGGTCAGGGTGACTTTAACACCGGCTTCCCCGTCACGCTCCAGATTGGCGCAGAGGGCGAGCCACCCTCCACACAAAAACCAGGATACTTGCCCCCAGCCCCAGAAATTCCCGAAACCTACACCGGCTGGCAATCAATCTATCACAACTTGGACACCCCCTGGCGAATATCCGTCTCATCCACACAAAAAACCAACTTCTCTCCCATGGAAGACTGTCACGAATCTGCCCAAATTTTGGCTGACAGCCTCAACTCCTGGCTGAACTCAGAGGAATTTCGCCCCATCAAAGATGTCCTGCTGCGCAAACTCGACCCCTCTGAGGAAATTCGCCTTATCCTTCAAACAGAAAATAACCTGGCACACCGGCTCCCCTGGCAACTGTGGGACTTCTTCGAGAATTACCGCAAAGCCGAAATCGCCTTGAGCGCCCCCGAATACGATCGCGCCGAAAGATATCTCCCAGACATTCCCAGAACCCAAGTCAGAATCTTGGCAATTCTCGGCAATAGTGCTAACATTGATATAGAAAAAGACCGGCAGCTGCTAAAGCAGTTCCCCGACGCAGACCCCATTTTCCTCGAAGAGCCTACCCGCCGGCAAGTAGATGTCCACCTGTGGGATGAAGCCGGCTGGGATATCCTGTTTTTTGCCGGTCACAGTCACAGCCAAGAGGACACCGGCTGCATTTATATCAATGAAACCGATAGCTTGACGCTAAAGGAGTTAAAATACGCCCTGAGAGCAGCCGTTGAGCGGGGATTAAAACTGGCGATTTTCAACTCCTGTGATGGCTTGGGTTTAGCCCGCGACTTGGCTGACTTGCGCATCCCCCAAATTATCGTCATGCGCGAGCCGGTGCCCGATGCGGTGGCGGAAGCATTTTTGCAGCATTTTGTCAAGGCTTTTGCCGGTGGAAAATCCCTGTACGCCTCCGTGAGAGAAGCGCGGGAAAAATTGCACGCACTGGAGGATGAATTTCCCTGCGCCAGCTGGCTGCCGGTGATTTGCCAGCACCCCGCAGAAATGCCCCTGACTTGGGAAGAGTTGCGAGGCGTGCCGGCAGTTACAGCCCCCGTGCAAAGCCCTTAGAAACCGGGTTTCTGCGACAAATGTTGCCTGCTGCGCCAAAGATTTATTCAGAAACCCGGTTTCTTCGCCCCAGCGCCAAGCCCCCAGAAACCGGGTTTCTGCGACAAATTTTGCCTCCGGCGCAAAAGATTTATTCAGAAACCCGGTTTCTAAGCCCCCGTGCAAAGCCCCCAGAAACCGGGTTTCTGCGACAAATGTTGCCTGCTGCGCCAAAGATTTATTCAGAAACCCGGTTTCTAAGCCCCCGTGCAAAGCCCCCGTGCAAAGCCCCCAGAAACCGGGTTTCTGCGACAACTGTTGCATCCTGCGCAAAAGATTTATTCAGAAACCCGGTTTCTAAGCCCCCGTGCCAAGCCCCCGTGCCAAACCCCCAGAAACCGGGTTTCTGCGACAAATGTTGCCTCCAGCGCAAAAGATTTATTCAGAAACCCGGTTTCTTAGACCCCGCGCCAAGCCCCCAGAAACCGGGTTTCTTAGCCCCCGCACAACGCCCTTCGACTTCCCGCTAATCCACCAATGTCTCAGGCGACTCAACTGAAAAGTAGCGAACGCTGGGCTTCTGCGAAATTATATCTTCAATATTGCGCCGCATGGTAGCGCAAAGGGTATCCAAAGGCAAGTCATTTGGGTCTCGCCCAAAGGGATTTTCGATTTCTACGCCAATCTCCTCAATGCCAAACAGCATGAAGCTCACTAAAGCCACAACAGGGGCAGTCCACCAATTCAGCTTGCTGACCATATCAAAGGGCAAGAACAGACAGTAAATCAGTAACAGCTGTTTCAGGTGAATCGCATACGCCAAAGGCATGGGCGTCCTCAAAATCCGCTCGCAGCCGCTTAAAGCACCCACCAGATCATCCAGTAACTTGTACATGGAAGTCAGCTGATAGCTATCGAGACAGCCCCGCTCGTACTGCTTCTGCAAATAGTCCCCAATCCAGAAGGCAACCTCTAGAGGGGGATTGTTCATATCCTTGAGCTTGACATACTGCTCTGGAGGAATTAATGCCTCTAGTTCGCTGTTCAGCGGCTCATTGCGCAAATGCAACTTAGTTGCTACGGCAAAAGCCACCAAAAGCCGCAGCGCCCGCACCTTATTTGCTGCATCCTGTGGATCTTTTTCGTCAACTGCTATCCAAATTTGACGCGCCAAGTTGCGGACACTAATGGTGATATTTCCCCAGAGTCTGCGGCCTTCCCAAAATCGTTCGTAAGCCGTATTTGTACGGAAAACCAATAATAGACCTAAGATAATGTTCGGGACAAATCCTAATACTGGCCACGAGACTGTAAATTTAAAATGGAAAAGAGCTGAAATGATAAACCCAAAAAAAGCGCAAAGGAGAACCCGCTCATAAACAGAGCGAATGACTGACCCCTTAACTTGGAAAGTCGCTCGCAGCCAGTGCAATTTTTTCATTTCATCACCCCTCGCACATTTTGATTGTTGATTTTGGATTGCAGATTTTATAGCTGCTCTCACTTGGATAAAGTACGTCTCAGAAACCCGGTTTCTTAAAGAAACCGGGTTTCTCAGTACCTCACCTCGGATGAGAAACGCTAGAGTTACCCCCTGATTCTAAAAAACCACCGCTGCGAAACGCTTGCGAGAGCGCGGCGCGGATATCTGTTCGCTCCGCGCCGCGTCCGCCGGCGGTGGCTCGCACCCCAAATGAAACGCCTCACACTCACCCCTCACCGGCAATTCAGGGCAGCCGGCACTGCCCCCACAGCACTCATTAAAACATTCAGAACTGTTTTAAGAAGCGCATATCGCTGGCGTACACTCTGCGAATGTCATCAATTTGGTGGAGCACCATTGCGAAGCGCTCGACACCAAAACCGGCAGCAAAGCCGGTGTACTTTTCCGGATCGTACCCCACCGCTTTAAACACATTGGGGTCAACCATGCCGCAGCCGAGGACTTCTAACCACTTCCCTTTCCACTGCACGTCCACCTCAGCTGAGGGTTCCGTGAACGGGAAATAACTGGCGCGGAAGCGAACCGGCACCTCGCCAAACATCTGCCGCAAGAATTCCTTAATTGTACCCTTAAGGTCAGTAAAAGTCAGCCCCTCACCGACAGCTAAAAGTTCAATCTGGTGGAATACCGCCGCGTGAGTGGCGTCCACTGTATCGCGGCGGTAAACTCGTCCGGGTGCCACAATCCGCACCGGCGGCTTGTGCTTTTCCATGTAGCGAATCTGCACCGACGAAGTGTGAGTCCGCAGCAGGTTGCCATCCGGGAGGTAGAACGTATCCTGCATATCCCGCGCCGGGTGGTCTTGCGGCGTATTCAGCGCCTCAAAGTTGTAGTAGTCGGTTTCCATTTCCGGGCCGGTGGCCACCGTGTAGCCGAGTCCGGCGAAGATATCCAGCGCCCGGTCAATCATTCCATTGAGCGGGTGAACCCGACCTTGGGGGCGATAAACTCCCGGCATCGTCACATCTAGCGTTTCTGCCAAGAGCCGGGCTTGAATCTCGGCGGCTTGCAGTGCTGTCCGCTTTTCCTCTAAGTTGGTTTGGATGGCTTCTTTAACTTCATTGGCCAGCGCCCCAATGCGTGGCCGGTCGGCAGGGTCTAATTTGCCCATGCTGCCTAATATTTTCGACAGCTGGCCTTTTTTGCCCAAGTAGCTCACTCTGAGTTCTTCCAGGCGTTCCAGGGTGCCGGCAGTAGCAATCTCGTCCTGAGCTTCTTGACGCAGTGTTTCCAGTTGTGCTTCCAGATCCATCAGCTGGGTAGTCATGGGAGGGGTTGTGTGTCCTAATATTTAGCCATGTTGAGTTTAGCGCGATTTGCACCCCAAGCAGAAAAATCAGAGTTTGAACCGCAGATGCACGCAGATAAACGCAGATGATATCACATTTATCTGCATTTATCTCCCCAGAACTGCGGTTCTTAATAATATCTCAAAAATCCCATGACTTTTCAAACTCCAGACTTCACCCACCGCAGCCTCGCCGCCAAAGTTTAGAATGAGTGACAAACCAGCCTGCGGTAAAAACACAGCAGCTACAGTTGGCCACCATTGAATTTATTGGCCTCCTTTCATGGTGGCGGTTCAAACTTTTCATTCAATAAAGAAGCAATTTAACTCCCACACAAAGCGTAATGAAACTCCTGATTAGCAACGACGACGGTATCTATGCCTCTGGGGTTCGCAGCCTGGCCAACACCCTGGCTGTTGCCGGCCATCAGGTAACAGTAGTTTGCCCCGATCAAGAGCGCTCCGCCACGGGGCACGGTTTGACCCTGCACCAACCCATCCGCGCTGAAATCGTAGAGTCCGTTTTTCATCCCGCAGTCAAAGCCTGGTCTTGCACCGGCACCCCCGCCGATTGCGTCAAACTCGGGCTGTGGGCATTACTCGACTCTCCGCCAGATTTTGTCCTCGCCGGCATCAACCAAGGCCAGAACTTGGGCACCGATGTTCTCTACTCGGGCACAGTCTCCGCTGCAATGGAAGGGCTCCTGGAAGGCATACCCAGCATCGCCTTCAGTCAAGTCAGCTACGCCTGGCGCGACTTTCAACCGGCAGCTAACTTTGCTGTCGCCTTGCTGGCGCAGCTCGCCGAAACCCCCCTCCCAGCACAAACCCTGTTAAATGTCAATATCCCGCCAGTAAAGCAAGAAGAGATCGCCGGTGTGGCCCTCACCCGTCTGGGCCTGCGCCGGTATGTGGATATCTTCAACAAGCGGGTAGATCCGAGGGGAAAAACCTACTACTGGCTAGCCGGTGAAGTCCTCGAAGAAATTGAACAGCCCGACAACCCCCATCTGCCTCCCGGAATACCCACCGACGTGGAGAAAATTCGCGACAACTGGATCACCATTACCCCCTTGCAGTACAATCTCACCGACGGCCCTGGGCTGCAAAGCTTGCAGGCGTGGGAGTGGGCGCTTCCGGCACCCCAGATGCCCGCTTGAGGGCCTGACTGCGGGCTCTCAGCCCTTGGGAAGATAGAGACAGCCAGAGTAGACTAGAAATTAGGTAGGACAACCTTCAAGGGTCAACAGCATGCCTTGCCATCTGCTAGCTGCGTTCCGCCTGCGGACATCAACGGGGTTTGTCAGGCGGCATGCTAACTGGGTAACGCACGCACCGGCATTGCACCCATTTTTCTGTTACCCCTGGTTCCTCCGTCACACCCGACAGCACAGTTGAGATGGGTGCGCTCTCAAAGTCAT